>SLIH01000237.1 GCA_007135745.1 Halomonas sp.
CCGAGTTTTGACGCCAATAAGTTTGTGACCGGTATAGGCCATGAGAGCTATGCAGCCCTGAGGGACTCCATAGACGTTCCACTGTTCAATCGTGCCACTCGTGGCCAGTACCCTCCGGGGTCCACCATCAAGCCCATGATGGCTCTGGCGGGTCTGGATTCCGGGACAGTGACGCAGTCGGACATCATTTACGATCCCGGCTATTACCAGCTTCCGAACAGCACCCAGGTTTTCCGCAACTGGAAGCGTGAAGGTCATGGGGAGACCACCCTGGCCGATGCGATTGTGCTCTCCAGTGACACCTATTTCTACGACATGGCCCATAACATGGGTATCCGGAAAATCGCCAGTTACATGCAGCAGTTTGGTTTTGGTGAGCTGGTATCCCTGGATGTGCGTGATGAGCGCCCGGGAATCCTCCCGACGCCGGAATGGAAACGCGCCCGTCATGGAATGGGCTGGTTCCCCGGAGATACCGTTAATATGTCCATTGGGCAGGGCTATTTTCTGGCGACACCTCTGCAGCTCGCTGCATCAACCAATGTGCTCGCCAATCGTGGCCAATGGTTGTCACCTCGTCATCTGCAGCGGGTTGGGGAGGATTTGCCGGCGGAGTATATGTTACCAGAGGTCATGCGCCCACCCCTTGATCTTGCGCGGGAGGCGGATTGGGACTATGTGCTCAAGGCCATGGAGGATGTGGTCCACAGTGCTGAGGGTACCGGACGTCGTATCCGTCCCGGTCTGGACTACCGAATTGCAGGAAAGACCGGTACTTCCCAGGTGTTCAGTCTGCGTGGAGAAGAATACGACGCGGATGAGATCGAGGAACGGATGCGTGATCATGCGCTCTTTATCGCCTATGCCCCGGCGGACGACCCAGAAATAACGGTGGCTGTTCTGGTGGAGAACGGCGGTGGGGGTGGCAGCACGGCCGGCCCCATGGCACGGCAGATTATGGATGCCTGGATCAATGGTTTTCCCGATACGGTGGAGGATGCAGTAATTACTCAGCGGGGCCAAGGAGGTGCTGATGGCTAGGGATTTCATCCATCAGATGCCGATGGAGGGGGAGGGGCTGCAGAGTCGTCCGGGTATTATGGCGCGCCTTCATCTGGATCCCTGGCTGCTGCTGTTGTTGCTGGCAGTGGTCGGGTTCGGTTTGATGGTGCTCTACAGCGCCAGTGAAAACAGTATGGCTGCGGTCCAGGCGCAGGCGACACGACTCGGCCTGGCTTTTGGCGTGATGCTTTTCTTTGCACAGCTGGACCCGCTGCTTTACCGGCGCTGGTCACCCTGGCTGTATCTTGCCGGACTGATTGGGTTGGTGGCGGTACTCTTTATCGGTGTAGGCTCGAAGGGGGCTCAGCGGTGGCTGGATCTTCCGGGCCTGCCACGCTTTCAGCCATCGGAATTCATGAAGCTTGCGGTGCCGCTTGCAGTGTCCTGGTTTCTTGCCAATCGGCTGTTGCCGCCAAGGCTGTTTCCCATTGCGATTACCCTGACTCTCGTCATTATTCCGGTGCTTCTGATTGCCCGGCAACCGGATCTGGGAACATCGCTTCTGGTGGCTGCTTCGGGTCTTTTTGTGCTGTTTCTGGCCGGGCTCAGCTGGAAGCTGATCGGTTCCATGCTTGGCCTCATGGCGCTTTCCGCACCCGTTGTGTGGATGTTCTTCATGCGTGAGTACCAGAAGCAGCGGGTACTCACTCTGATTGATCCCGGCAGTGACCCCCTCGGCGCGGGCTGGAACATCACCCAGTCGAAAACCGCCATCGGGTCCGGTGGTGTCAGTGGCAAGGGATGGGGAGAAGGAACACAATCCAATCTGGACTTTCTGCCAGAGAGCCACACGGATTTCATCGTCGCTGTACTTGCGGAAGAATTCGGGTTTATTGGCATCAGCATACTGCTGGTTCTGTATGGACTTATTGTGTTGCGGTGCCTGTTTATTGCTGCCAATGCCCAGTCCTCTTTTGCCCGGCTCCTTACGGGAGGATTAACACTGACGTTTTTTACCTATGTCTTCGTGAATACCGCCATGGTCAGTGGCATACTCCCGGTGGTCGGTGTGCCATTGCCGCTGGTGAGTTACGGAGGCACCTCCATCGTCACGCTTATGGCAGGCTTCGGCATCATTATGGCCGTGCATACCCATCGGCGCATGCTCAGTGATTGACACACAATCAACAACAGACAATAAGGGGCTGGCATCAGCAATGATCAGGGTCGGAAGCTTGGGATTACGATTGCTGCTCGTGGGTGTCCTCACGGCTTTGGGCAGTGCGGTGGCCGCTCAGGGCAGCTACTCGGAACAGCCTGAAGTCCAGGCGTTCATGGATGAAATGGTGGGGGATCACGGTTTTGAGCGATCAGAGCTTGAAAGCTGGTTCTCCGAAGTGAGCCGAAGTGAATCCGTTATTGAACGCATCAGTGCACCGGCAGAGCGGGTATTGAACTGGGGCGAGTACAGAGACATTTTCGTGACGGACAGCCGGATCGAGGCCGGGCACAGGTTCATTGCGCAGTACAATGATGACCTTCAGCGTGCCGAGGAAAAAACGGGTGTGCCCCTTGAACTGATCGCGGCGATCATCGGAGTGGAAACCTTCTACGGTCGTCACAGAGGCACTCACGGTGTGCTTGAGGCGCTCAGTACTCTGGCCTTTGATTATCCGCCGCGCAGCAATTTCTTTCGAAGCGAACTCGAGCAGTATTTGCTGCTGGTGCGGGAACAGGGATTTGACCCGTTGGAACTGAAAGGTTCCTACGCCGGAGCCATGGGCTATGGACAGTTCATTTCCAGCAGCTATCGCCATTACGCGATCGATTTTGATGGCGACGGCGTAGCTGACATCCTTGATAATCCCGCCGACGCCATTGGCAGCGTCGCCAATTATATCAGTGAGCATAACTGGCGTACCGGTGAACCGGTGGTTGAGCGGGTTCAGGCGAATGAATCGGCGCGTGAACGCTTTCACCAGGACAGGCTTCGGCCAGCGTTTACTGTTGGGCAGTTGCGCGAAGGCGGGATTGAGCTGGGTGCCGAGTTGTCTGGAGAAGCTCCGGCCAAGCTCATTACCCTGGAAGGGCGCTCCGGTAAAGAAGACTGGGTTGGCTTTCATAACTTCTATGTGATCACCCGCTATAACCACAGTGATCTCTACGCAATGGCGGTCTATCAACTGGCTCAGGCGTTGTCGGATCAGGATTACGCAGCACAATGAAGCACATCCGTAATATCTTTTGCGTTCTCGGGCTTGTTACATACCTTGTGGGTTGCGCATCGGCCCCGCAGTATGAGTCGGATTCCCGTTACACAATGCGCGAGGATGCTGCGCCCGAGGGGAACTTTGACGTCAGTGCTGTGGTTGAGCCGGTTCCGGTCTATGAACCTCCCAGCCGGGGAGGGAACCACTCACCCTACACGGTCTGGGGGCAGACCTACGAGGTCATGGATTCCGCCGAAGGTTATCGGGAGACTGGAATTGCGAGCTGGTATGGGGCCAAATTTCATGGCCATACGACCTCCAACGGGGAAACCTACGACATGTACAAGCTGACTGCGGCACATCGCAGTCTGCCGCTGCCAACCTTTGCCCGCGTCACCAATCTTGAGAACGACCGTTCCATTATCGTTCGGGTCAATGACCGCGGTCCTTTCCACGAAGACCGGATAATTGATCTGTCCTATGCCGCCGCGCGGGTGCTGGGGTTCAAGGACAGCGGCACCGCCCGGGTTGAAGTGGAGGCATTGGCAACAACGCCTCCGGAAGAGGGGGCAGTGGCAAGCGCGCCTGATCCCAACGACGAGTCCGCAGATGGGGCAACGGTTCGCGCAGAGGAAAGCAGGAAAAGTCTCTTTGTTCAGGTGGGTGCTTTTGGTAACTTATCGTCGGCTGCTCGTGTAAGGGATGAACTGGCCTCTTTAGTAACTGGTGAGGTTCACCTGATCTCATCGGAGGAGGGCGACATTCACAGGGTCTGGATTGGACCTTTTGATGATCCCGGCCGGGCAGAAGAAGAAAAGGCAGCCGTCCAGGATACCGACCTGGGGCAGCCGATTATCATATCCCGTCCCGCTGATACGGCGGGTTAATGTCTTTCAGGGTAGCAATAATGCTTAAATCAAGAGCCTGTCTGTTTTTCCTTTTTCTCGTACTTCTCGTGCCCGGTGTTTCGGCCCAGCAGTCGGCCCTGATTCCTTCACCACCGGAACTTGGGTCTCGCTCCTATGTGCTGATGGATGCAGACAGTGGGCGGGTGCTGGTTGAGCGCAATGCCCATGAGCCCATGGCTCCCGCCAGCCTGACCAAGATGATGACGGCCTATATCGCAGACCGCGAAATGGCGGAAGGCCGTCTCTCCTATGATGAGATGGTGACCGTCAGTGAGCAGGCCTGGCGAACGGGCGGCTCCCGGATGTTCGTGGAGGTGGGCACGCAGGTTTCGGTGGAAGATCTGATGCGGGGGATTGTTGTTCAGTCGGGCAACGATGCCAGTGTTGCCCTGGCCGAACACATCGCCGGCGGTGAAAGTTCATTTGCAGAAATGATGAGCCAGCAGGCACGCCAGCTGGGTATGGAAAACTCGAACTTCACCAATGCCACCGGGCTTCCGGACCCGGATATGTACACTACCGCCTATGATATGGGGCTTCTCTCGGTTGCAAAGATTCGCCATTTCCCCGAGAGCTACGACATGTACGCTGAGCGTTATTTCACCTATAACGATATCCGCCAGCCCAACCGGAACCGATTGCTGTGGCGTGACCAGTCAGTTGATGGGCTCAAGACCGGGCACACCAATGATGCGGGCTACTGCCTGGCGGCATCCGCCGAACGTGACGGGATGCGTCTGGTGGCCGTAGTCATGGGAGCGAGTAGCGATGAGGCTCGTACCCGAGAGGTGCAGCAGCTCCTTAACTATGGTTTCCGTTATTTTGAGACGCATCGACTGTTCGAGGCGGGTGAGAAGATCCTTGATTCGCGGGTCTGGAGCGGTGCGGAAGATATTGTGGATCTTGGATTGGCGGATGATCTGTACGTGACCATACCAACCGGCAGCCGGGAGAGCCTGGAGTCCGTGGTGGATATGGACGCCGTCCTGCGTGCGCCCATTGAAAGCGGAGAGGTTCTTGGAGACCTGACCCTCAAGCTGGAAGGGCAGGAAGTCGAATCCAGGTCTCTGGTGGCGCTTCATGGCGTGGAAGAGGGAGGCTTTTTCCGCCGTCTCTGGGATGCCATCAAGCTTTTCTTCATGCAGTTGTTTTCCTGATACTAACCCGCCCGGGGCATCGGCAAGCGGTGCCCCGGATGTTAGACTGTTGCCATGAGCCAGTCCCAAGCACCCGCAATAGAGTTTCCCTGTGACTATTCCCTTAAAGTCATTGGCGATCAGGCCGACGACTTTGCCGAGGTCGTGGCCCGGATCGTGCGTGCTCATGACCCGCAATTTGATCCCGATTCCATCAGCCATCAACCCAGTCGCAACGGGCGTTTTGTTTCGCTGCGTCTGACCATGCGCGCAACCGGCGAGGCCCAGCTAAAGGACCTTTTCCATGCGCTCAAGGCCACGGGTCGTGTCCACATGGTGGTCTGATATGAGTGCCCCGGCGGCTGCCGAGTGTCCGCAGCTCGGCGTCTACCATCTTGGGCGGCAGCCCTATGAGCCCATCTGGCATGCCATGCAGGATTTTTCCCGCTCACGTGATAAAAGCAGCTCCGATGAACTATGGTTCCTGGAGCATCCTCCCGTCTTCACCCAGGGGCAGGCTGGGCAAGCCGAGCATCTGCTGGCTCCCGGTGATATTCCTGTCGTCCAGAGCGATCGCGGGGGGCAGATCACCTATCATGGGCCCGGCCAGCTCGTGTGTTATGTACTGGTTGACCTGGAACGATTGGGGCTGGGTGTGCGGCAACTGGTCTCGACCATAGAGCAGTCCATAGTCGACACTCTGGCTCACTGGGATGTTCCATCGGCGCCGCGGCGGGAAGCCCCGGGGATCTACGTAGAGGGTCGGAAAATTGCATCGCTCGGGCTCAGGGTCCGCCGTGGGTGTTCCTATCATGGGCTGGCGTTGAACCTGTCCATGGATCTTTCCCCTTTCGAACGGATTAATCCCTGTGGCTACGCGGGCATGCGTATGACACAGCTGGCGGATCGGGTGTCGAAGGTAAGTGAGCGGGAGGTGACTGCAAGGCTCCAGCAGGAATTGATCAAGGGATTGGGATACGAAAATCACTATCATGTCTATGATGGGCAAATGCCCAGGGCTGTACGGGAATGAGTAGGTTGCATGGCGTCTGACAAGAAACGCAGTTCGGTTTCGCGTATTAAAACGGGAAGTTTCGAGCGCCGCCTGAGCATGACGCGCGCCGGGCTTTTTGCGGGAACCCGCATGGCGTCCCACTATGCCACGAACTGGTTTGGTGGCCCTGAACGGCGTCGGGAACGACACAGCCGGATGCTGTCCCGCCAGGCAGAGTTTCTGGTAGAGGAGCTGGGAAAGCTCAAAGGCAGCGTGGTGAAGATCGGTCAGGTCATGGCCCTCTATGGCGAACACTTTCTGCCGGAAGAGGTTACGGCCGCACTGCATACTCTGGAGGATCAGACGACCTCCCTGGATTGGTCAGTTATCGAACGCACGCTCAAGTCAGAGATGGGGGCCGCACGCTTCAGTGAACTGGACGTGGATCCCGATCCCATCGGTGCAGCCTCCCTGGGTCAGGTCCATCGCGCGCGACGCCGTTCCGATGACCTGGAATTGGTGCTCAAGATCCAGTACCCAGGAGTGGCGGAGGCCGTGGACTCCGATCTCAACTCCGTGGCTCAGTTGATGAAGATGGCGCGGGTCGTCTCCTGGGGGCCGGCATTTGATGAATGGCTGGAAGAAGTGCGCGCCATGATGCACCGGGAAGTGGATTATCGGCTCGAGGCCCGCACCACGGAATCCTTCCGACACAAGCTAGCCGACGACCCGCGTTACATTGTGCCCAGAATCATACCGGAGTATTCCAGCGGGCATGTCATCGCTTCGACCTATGAATCCGGGTACCCGCTGAATTCGGATGAGGTGCAGGCCTTGTCGTTGGAGAGACGTTCGGATCTGGGGCGTGCCGCGCTCGACCTTTTCCTGAGTGAACTGTTCATTTGGAACGAGATACAGACCGACCCTAATTTTGGCAATTATCGCATACGTCTGTCCGAATCAGGGGCTGAGCCAGACCGTATTGTGCTGCTGGATTTTGGTGCCGTACAGCGTTATTCCGATGAGTTTCTGGGGCCGGTCCGGGAGATGATACGGGCCTCCTACGAACAGGATCTGGAGCGGGTCATCGACGGGGGGATTGCATTGCGCTTTATGGACTCTGAATGGCCCAGGGATATTCTGGAGCGGTTTGGTCGCGTCTGCATGTCGGTTCTGGAGCCATTGGCTGGTGATCGGATGGAAAAACCGGATTACGCCCTGAATGAGAAGGGCGAGTATCGCTGGAAGCAGAGCGATCTGCCCAATCGTGTAGCGCGGGAAGCCACACGCTCCGCGATCAGTCGTTATTTCCGCATTCCGCCCAAGGAGTTCATATTTCTCAACCGCAAGCTGGTTGGTGTGTACACCTTTATTGCCGTACTCAAGGCTGAATTCGATGGTGAGCCGATACTTCGTGAATATCTTTACGGGCGGCATGCAACAAATCCGGGTGATTGATGTCCTCTATCAGAGAAATTAATACAGCTGGCTTTCCTGTACGGCGAAAGCAGGTGATTATTGGCGCACCTTATTGATCAGAGGCTATTTTGTATGGAAGAAGTAATTATCTACGGTCGCTCAGGTTGCGGTTTCTGCAGTGCGGCCCGACAGCTCTGTGAGCTCCGGAAACTGCCGTATCGTTATGTGGATATGCCGGCGGAAGGCATCACCAAGGAAGACCTGTCGAAGAAAATTGGCAGAGCGGTTCGGACTGTCCCGCAGATTTTTGTGGGAGAGCAGCATGTTGGCGGTTTTGATGAGTTTTCGGAATTCGTCTCGGTCAGGGATCGCGAGGGAGTGAGCTGATCAGCCCCATGCTGGCAACCTTATTGGGTTGTCTGCCAGACTAGAGGTTGAAAACTGCCAGGGTTGAAACGTGGAGGAAAGTGGCTGTGCCATCCAACGAAGATATGAAACGTCCAGAGAGTATTCCGGAAGAGCGCTGGAAACAGCATCTTGATTGGATGCAGGTGACAGGTTCCACCACGGAACAGCATCTTCGGGAGCACAAGGCGGGTGAGCTCTGGGGTCAGTTCCAGCGGCGTGGGCAGACACGCCGCCGGGATGACGACTAGATACTAGATATCAAACGCAGTCTTCAGCCGCTTTTCCACCAGCTGGTTACGCAGCCTGGCGCGGCAGGGAATGCCGTTCTCGAATGGCGGATAGGCTTCGCCCTGGATCAGAGGTTCCAGATAGGCGCGGCAGTCCGCCGTAATTCCAAAGCCGTCATCCGTGGTGTAATGGATCGGCATCTTCTTCTCCTGGTTGGCCACCTCGTTCAGCTGCGCCTCCCCGATGCTCCAGCGGTAAGGTGAGGATGAATCGCGTCTGATAATGGGCATGACGCCATTCTTTCCGGCCAAAGCGAATTCCACCGCCGCCTTGCCGACCTCGTAGGCCTGTTCCAGGTCCACCTGGGAGGCAATGTGGCGCGCGGAGCGCTGCAGGTAATCCGCCACCGCCCAGTGGTATTTATGACCCAGTGACTGCTTGACCATGTTGGCCAGAGTAGGGGCAACACCGCCGAGCTGCGCGTGGCCGAATGCATCCCGGGGTCCGGCCTCGGAGAGAAAACGTCCATCTTCGTACTGGGCGCCCTCCGACGCGACGACCACGCAGAATCCATAACGCTTGACGCAGTCATCAACCCGCGCCAGGAAGGCTTCCCGATCAAACGGATGTTCCGGGAATATGATGATGTGGGGTGCCTCTCCCGGCTCCTTCCCGGCGAGCCCGCCGGAGGCCGCGATCCAGCCGGCATGGCGGCCCATGACCTCAAGAATGAAAACCTTGGTGGACGAGTCACACATGGATTGAATGTCCAGGCTTGCCTCCAGGGTTGAGGTTGCCACGTACTTGGCCACGGAACCGAAGCCCGGGCAGCAATCCGTAAACGGCAGATCGTTATCTACCGTCTTGGGCACGCCGATGCACTGAATCGGGTAGCCCATGCGCTCGGCCATCTGGGAAATTTTGAACGCGGTATCCTGGGAGTCGCCGCCGCCATTGTAAAAAAAGTAACCAATGTCGTGGGCTCGAAAGACCTCAATCAGTCGCTCATACTCGCGACGGCTTTCATCGATATTCTTTAGCTTGTAACGGCAGGAGCCGAAAGCCCCGCCTGGGGTGTGAAGGAGGGCGCGAATGGTTGCCTCATCCTCCAGGCTGGTATCAATCAGTTCTTCGCGCAGAGCGCCGGTTATCCCGTTGCGTCCAGCCAGAACCTTGCCGATACGGTCGCTGTGCTTGCGGGCTGTTTCGATTACCCCGGCGGCACTGGCATTGATAACGGCGGTGACCCCACCGGATTGAGCGTAGAAAGCGTTCTTGCGCGTCATGAATCTGAAGCCTCCAGACGGTCCATTGTTGGTGCGAATGATACTTGCAGTAGGGGAAAGAAGGAACCGTTACACCAAAGGGTAATTTTCGGGTCATTAGCCTCGGATGACACTCCCGTGATTGGGTTTGTGCGGTATTTTCAATATGATGGGGAATCCGCCTGTCGCGGTTTCGGGATGAGGACCTCTATGCACATTCATATTCTGGGAATATGCGGTACCTTCATGGGCAGCCTGGCGCTGATTGCCCGTGAGCTTGGCCATACAGTGACCGGATCGGACGAGAACGTCTATCCGCCAATGAGCACCCAGCTCGAAGAGGCGGGGATTGATCTGCATGAGGGCTACGGGCCGGAACCGCTCAGACCCTCGCCTGATCTGGTGATCATTGGGAATGCGCTGTCCCGGGGCAATGAAGCGGTGGAGTATCTCCTCAATCGCAATATTCC
>SLIH01000101.1 GCA_007135745.1 Halomonas sp.
AGCCGGGCGAACCGCGAGGGCAGTCCGGGAAACATGCGGAGAACTCGTCTGCCGAGGATTGGAACTGACTATGTTCAGGCGACTGCGTGAAGACGTTCAGAGTGTTTTTCATCGGGACCCCGCGGCTCGGAATACCTTTGAGGTGCTGACAAATTATCCCGGGCTGCATGCATTGATTGCCCATCGCATCAATCATCGGCTCTGGTGCTGGGGATTCAAGTGGCTTGCGCGGACCCTGTCGACCATCGCCCGATGGCTTACCGGTATTGAGATTCACCCCGGCGCCCGGATTGGTCGGCGGTTTTTTATTGATCACGGGATGGGGGTGGTGATTGGTGAAACGACCGTCATCGGCGACGACGTTACCCTTTATCAGGGGGTTACCTTGGGCGGCACAAGCTGGCGGCAGGGCAAGCGTCATCCCACTCTGGGAAATAACGTAATTGTGGGTGCCGGCGCCAAGATCCTTGGCCCCCTGATGATTGGTGATAATGCGAAAGTGGGTTCCAACGCGGTCGTTACTCGCGAGGTCCCTCCGGGCGCCACCGTAGTGGGCATACCGGGCCGTATCGTGACCGGAAAATCTTCTCCGGATGAGCAGCGGCGAAAGGTGATGGAGGAGAAGATTGGTTTTGACGCCTACGGTATGAGTGAGGATATGCCGGATCCCATTGCACGCTCCATACGCAGCATACTGGATCACATGCATGTGGTGGACGAGCGGATAGAGACCATGTCCAGGGCATTGTCGAAACAGGATTCTCGCTACCGCGATTCTGAATTGCCTCATGTCCGTGATGGCGACTTTGAAGGGGTTCAGGACCCGGAGGAGGGGGCCGGCCCCAATACTTGACCGTTTTGATCAGGATAACCGATAATCCTCTTCTGGAAGCGGCAAAAATACACCCCGGTTCCAGCGGTAATATGCGATGCGACTGACAACGAAAGGCCGTTATGCGGTGACTGCCATGCTGGACCTGGCGCTCCACTCTGATGAAGGGCCGGTGAGCCTGGCGGATATTTCACGACGACAGGGGATTTCGCTGTCCTATCTGGAGCAGCTGTTTTCCCGTCTGCGGCGGGAAAGGTTGGTCAGAAGCGTAAGGGGCCCGGGTGGTGGTTATCGGCTCGCGGGCGAAGAGAGTGAAATTTTCGTCGCCCAGGTCGTGGATGCGGTGAACGAATCCATTGACACCACGCGCTGTCATCACAAGGCCGATTGCCAGAATGGTGAGACCTGCCTTACCCATCACCTCTGGTCGGATCTCAGCGACGAGATCCATGGTTTTCTGAGTCGTATCAGTCTCGCCGACCTGATGAAAAAGCGCGAAATCCAGATCATTGCCGCTCGCCAGAATCGGGCACAGAAGAATGGTATGCTGATCGCTGATGATCAGTCCGGTGGCGATAGCAGTGCGGCCGCCGGGTCTCCCTCAAATTGATGCGCTGATCCCATGAACCAGTTGATTTATCTTGATTATGCGGCGACAACGCCGGTTGATCCCCGTGTGGCCGATGTCATGTGTCAGTACCTGACCCCCGACGGTGTCTTTGGCAATTCGGCTTCGCGCTCCCACATGGCTGGCTGGCAGGCGGAATCCGCCGTGGAGAACGCCCGACGGCAGGTTTCCGAACTGCTTTCCTGCGATCCCAGGGAAGTTGTCTGGACTTCTGGCGCGACGGAGTCGGACAACCTGGCTCTGAAAGGAGCAGTCGCTGCCCGGCGGGATCTGGCGCGGCATGTCATCACCTCAACGGTAGAGCATAAGGCGGTTGTGGATACCTGTGTCTGGCTGGAGGGGCAGGGCTGTGACGTAACCTGGCTGGAGCCCGATCAGTACGGAATCGTATGCGTTGATCAGGTTGAGCAGGCGCTGAGAAGCGATACAGTGATTGTTTCGCTGATGGCTGTGAACAACGAGCTGGGTGTATGCAATGACATCGCAGCGATTGGCAGCCTTCTGCGTGATCGTGGCGTTCTCTTCCACGTGGACGCGGCCCAGGCTGCAGGAAAGATGCCCCTGGACCTGGCCCATACACCCGTGGATCTGCTTTCCCTGTCGGCTCACAAGGTCTACGGGCCCAAGGGCGTGGGTGCACTCTATGTGCGCAGGGCGCCGGAAGTGCGCATTGAGGCGCAGATCCATGGAGGCGGCCATGAGCGCGGGATGCGTTCCGGAACTCTGCCTACCCACCAGATCGTGGGAATGGGCGAGGCTTTTGCCCATGCCGCGGACGAGCTGGCGGAGGAATCCGAGCGGCTGGAACATCTGCGCGAACGGTTTCTCGGGCACTTGCAGGAGCTGGAGGGCGTGACCCTTCATGGCCATCACAGCCAACGTATCCCCGGCATCCTGAATCTTGGCTTTGAAGGTGTTGACGGGGAATCCCTGACACTGGCGCTGCGGGGTGTGGCCGTATCCTCCGGCTCAGCCTGTGCCTCTGCTTCTACCGAACCGTCCTATGTCCTTAAAGGTGTTGGCCTGGACGATGATGCGGCCCAGAGTTCACTGCGTTTCTCTCTCGGGCGCTTCACCACGGAGGCCGAAGTGGACGAGGCGGCGCAACGCACCGTGACGGCGGTCAGCAGGCTGCGTGATCAGGCGGGGCGTCGGCGCGGTATGGTGTGACTTTGCTGTTGACGTGCGTATAATTCCCGCCTCAGACATCTACTCATTCTGACCACAGGAGTTTCTCATGGCGACTGAACGCACGCTTTCCATCGTCAAGCCGGATGCGGTTGCACGTAATGTGATCGGTGAAATCTATGACCGCTTCGAAAAAGGTGGCCTTCGGATTGTAGCCGCGAAAATGCTCCACATGACGCAGGAGCAGGCGGAAGGCTTCTATGCCGAACATCGTGAACGCCCGTTCTTTCCGGATCTCGTTGCTTTCATGACCTCCGGACCGGTTATGGTTCAGGTGCTCGAGGGTGAAGGCGCCATCGGCAAGAACCGTGATCTCATGGGTGCAACCAATCCCAAGGAGGCCGCGCCCGGCACTATCCGTGCGGACTTTGCCGAGTCCATCGACGCCAATGCAGTCCATGGTTCCGATGCACCGGAATCCGCTGAGCGTGAGATCGCCTATTTCTTCAATGATTCCGAGATCTGTCCGCGCAGCGCCTGACATTCCGCGGGCGGCATTGTCCGCCCCTGTGTCAGCGGCTGTTGCACCGTTTTTAGTGAGGACCTGGCCATGACGGAAGCCCGTACCACGAACACTGAAGGCAAAGTCAATCTGCTGGGGCTGTCGCGGCGGAAGATGGAGCAGTTTTTCGTTGATCTGGGGGAGAAGAAGTTTCGAGCCTCCCAGGTCATGAAGTGGATCCATCAGCAGGGCGTGGATGATTTCAGTGCCATGTCCAACGTCAGCAAGACACTGCGCGAGCGCCTTGCGGAAGTGGCGGAGATCCGGGGGCCGGAGGTGCTGCTGGACGAGTATTCCCGTGACGGTACACGCAAGTGGATCATGCGCATGGCCGAGGGCAACAGCATCGAAACGGTGCTGATCCCTGATGGCGACCGTGCCACGCTCTGCGTGTCCTCTCAGGTGGGCTGCAGCCTGGACTGTACCTTCTGCTCCACCGGTAAGCGGGGCTTCAACAGGAATCTGTCCGCAGCGGAAATCATCGGCCAGGTCTGGGCTGCTCTGCGGACCTTCATGCCCTATGACCGCACCCGTGAAAAACCCATAACCAACGTGGTATTAATGGGCATGGGTGAGCCGCTATTAAACTTTGACAATGTTGTGGATGCCATGGACCTGATGATGGATGATTGGGCCTACGGTATCTCCAAACGCCGGGTCACGCTGAGTACGTCCGGAGTGATCCCGGCGCTTGAGAAGCTTGGCGAAGTGACCGATGTATCTCTGGCCATATCGCTGCATGCGCCAAATGATGAACTGCGTGATCAGCTGGTTCCGATCAATCGGAAGTATCCGATACACCGACTTCTGGAGGCGACCCGGGGTTATCTTTCCGGATTGCCGGACCGGCGCCGCGCCACAATTGAATACACCATGATTTCCGGGGTGAATGATCAGCCCGAGCATGCAAGGGAGTTGGCGGAAATTCTTCGGGATGTGCCCTGCAAAATCAATCTGATACCCTTTAACCCGTTCCCGGAAAGCGATTTCCGGCGATCGAGTAACAATGCTATACGGCGTTTTCAGGACATACTCAATCAACAGGGCTATGTTGTAACCGTAAGGACAACACGGGGCGACGATATTGATGCTGCCTGTGGTCAGCTTGTTGGCCAGTTCGAGGATCGAACACGACGCAGCGAACGCTATATTCCGGTCCATCAGCACGTGAGCTGATGGCAAAGGCAGGACATTGGAGGAATACCCGTAATGACGCGATGGTGTACAAAGGTTCCGGTACTGCCGGCCATCCTCCTTATGTTGATTGTTGCATTGACCGGATGTGTGACCTACACCGACAGCACCTTCGATGTGGCCCAGGATAAGGAAAAGGCGGAACAGGCCTATGTACGTTTGGGGTTGGCCTACCTGCAGCAGGAACGTTTTGATCGTTCGCGCCAGAACCTGAATCGGGCGTTGGAAATCAACAATCGAAGCGCTCCGGCCAAAGCGGGTCTGGGGTTGCTCAACCAGGCGGAAGGCGAGTATGAAATCGCTGAGAAGCGGTTTCTGGAGGCCCTGTCCGAGGATCCGGATTTCACCCGTGGACGCTCTTATTACGGGGCCTTTCTCTTCAATCAGGGTCGATATGATGAAGCCCTGGAAGAGTTTCGTACCGCTTCCGAAGACACGGAATATGAGAATCGGGCGGGTATTTTTGTAAACCTCGGCCGTACCGCCAATCGCATGGGGCTACATGAAGAGGCCGTTCAGGCCTATCAACGTGCGCTGCGGCTCAATCGCAACCGCCGTGACGCGATGGAGGGCTCAATAACAGCGTTGCTTGAGTTGGACAGATACGACGAGGCAAGGCCCCTGTATCAGCAACTTGTGAGGCGTATTGAGCAGACCCAGGACGCTCGCCATAGTCCACAATCTCTCTGGGCGGGTATTCGTATCGCACGACAGGACAATGATGCGGATCGTGAGGCAAGCCTGGCGCTGCAGCTTCGCAACCGCTTCCCCGACTCCGACGAACATCGCAAGTACAGGGCATTGAAGGCTGATGAGTGACGAGGAATCACCACAACAAGAAGAAACACCTCTGACAGTTGGGCGCAAACTCTGGAATGCCCGGGATGAGAAAGGGCTTGATCGCCAGAGTGTAGCGGACCAGTTGCATCTGCGGCCGGGAATCATTGCCGCCATTGAAGAAGACAACCATGATGCGCTGCCGGGCGAGCTTTTCCTCAAGGGCTATGTCCGCTCCTACGCACGGCTGCTGGGGCTGGATGAGGAGTCCCTGCTGAGCGATCTGGAAGGCGAACTGGCGCCACGACGTCAAGCCCAGGAAAGCCAGCAAGAGCCCAGTCCGACCGAAGTCATACAGCAACGCCGTGAACGCCGTCGTCGAATCGGGAATCTGGTGGCGCTGGTGGCGGCGGTTGTGTTGGCCGTCTGGCTGATCTACGCCTTTGGGCCTTTTGTGGCTGAACAGGCGAGTGAGTTGACGGACGATACAGGAGACGCTGTCCCCGAGGAACCGGCTGAGGTCAACGGAGACGAACCGGCCGAGGACGCCAGCCTGGAGGAAGAGCCGGTACCGGCGGAGCCAGAAGAGGCCGATCCGGTGGATGAGCCCCAGACCCGGGCTCCCGGGCTGGAGACGCCCGTGGCCACGGTGACGCCACCGCCGGCTCAGGAGCCGGATAGCGGCATCGAATCCAGGGAAATCGAAGTGACCGAACCTGAACAGGATCTGGTGGAAGTGTCGTTGAGTATCGACTTCGACGGTGAATGTTGGGTCGAGGTTGTTAACGGCGCGGGGGAACGTGTCGTTGTTCGGCTGGCGACGGCTGGGGATCGTATAGACTATGTCGGTCCCGGTCCGCTGGAGGTGCTGTTGGGCAGCGTGAACGCTGTCACTGAACTTCGTTTTATGGGTGAGCCGGTGGACCTTGGTGCCTATCCGGCGCCCGCAGGTCGCGCGCAATTTGTGCTGGAAGCTGAAACCGGATAATACCCGGTGGCTGAGCCAGCCCCGAACGTCAGGATCGAATCGTTATGCACTACGAGCAATCGCCAATAAAACGCCGGCCCTCCCGGCAGATCCATGTGGGCTCTGTACCCGTGGGAGGTGATGCGCCTATTGCAGTGCAGAGCATGACCAATACGGACACCTGTGATGTTGATGCCACGGTAGCCCAGATCGCGCAACTGGAAGATGCCGGGGCCGATATTGTTCGCGTTTCGGTGCCGGATATGGATGCAGCCGAGGCCTTTGCCGCCATTCGCGCGCGCGTTAATGTGCCGCTGGTGGCGGATATTCATTTTGATTACCGTATCGCGCTTCGTGTCGCGGAATTGGGTGTGGATTGCCTGCGGATCAATCCGGGGAATATTGGACGCGAGGATCGTGTCAGCGCCGTGATCAATGCGGCCAGGGACCATGGCATTCCCATCCGGATCGGCGTGAACGCCGGTTCCCTGGAAAAGGATCTGCAGCGCAAGTATGGCGAGCCGACACCTGCCGCCCTGGTGGAGTCGGCCATGCGTCATATCGAGATTCTGGACCGTTATGACTTCCAGGACTTCAAGGTGAGCCTGAAGGCATCGGACGTGTTCATGGCTGTGGAATCCTACCGTCAGATTGCTGGGCAGATTGAACAGCCCCTGCACCTCGGTATTACTGAGGCGGGCGGTTTCCGTTCCGGCGCAGTCAAATCCGCGGTAGGGCTGGGCATGCTGCTGGCCGAAGGCATAGGCGACACCATTCGGGTTTCTCTGGCTGCGGACCCGGTGGAGGAAATCAAAGTCGGTTTTGATATCCTCAAGAGCCTGCATTTGCGCACGCGCGGCATCAATTTCATCGCCTGCCCGAGCTGCTCGCGGCAGAACTTCGATGTCATTGGCACGATGAACGAGCTTGAAGCGCGCCTGGAAGACGTCAACACCCCCATGGATGTGGCCGTGATTGGCTGTATTGTGAATGGCCCGGGTGAGGCAAGGGAAGCGGACATCGGCATTACCGGTGGAACACCGCAGCATCTGATGTACCGTGACGGCGAGAAATTCCGCAAGATTGACAAAGCCACGCTGGTTGATGACCTGGAACGCGAGATCCGTGAGCGGGTGGCGCGCAAACAGGCCGAGGAAGAATCAATCATCGCCAAGGGCTGACTCTGATAGCGACGACAGGAAATAGAATTGGCTAAAATTCAGGCAATCCGCGGCATGAACGATATTCTGCCGGATCAGACACCGCTCTGGCAGTATATCGAGGCAAGCTTGAGCCGCGTTCTCAATGCTTATGGTTATCACGAGATCCGTATGCCGATCGTCGAGCAGACCGAACTGTTCCGGCGCACCATCGGTGAAGTGACGGACATCGTGGAAAAGGAAATGTATACCTTTGAGGACCGTAACGGGGACAGTCTGACCCTGCGTCCGGAAGGAACGGCGGGCTGCGTGCGTGCCGGCGAACAGCATGGCCTCCTTTTCAATCAGATCCAGAGGCTGTGGTATACCGGACCGATGTTTCGCCATGAACGGCCTCAGAAGGGGCGTTATCGACAGTTCCATCAGGTCGGTGTCGAGTGTTTCGGCATGAGCGGTCCGGATATCGATGCCGAGCTGCTGTTGATGACGGCGCGAATCTGGCGGGTGCTCGGCGTAGCGGGTGAGGTGCGTCTGGAGCTGAATACTCTGGGCAGCGCGGAGGACAGGGCACGCTACCGTGACGCCCTGGTGGACTATCTGGAAGCGCGCCGGGACCAGCTGGATGAAGACAGCCAGAGGCGGCTGGCGACCAACCCGCTGCGGATTCTTGATTCCAAGGTGCCGGAAACCCAGTCACTGCTTGAGGATGCACCGGCGCTGTGGGACTTCATAGGTGATGATAGCCGGAGCCATTTTGAGCAGCTCAGAATGCTGCTTGATCAGGCCGGGATCAACTATCACGTGAATCCGCGCCTGGTGCGGGGGCTCGACTACTACGGACGGACAGTCTTTGAATGGGTCACCGATTCATTGGGCGCCCAGGGCACCGTCTGTGCCGGGGGAAGGTACGACGGGCTGGTGGAGCAGCTTGGTGGTCGATCCACGCCCGCGATTGGTTTTGCCATGGGCATGGAGCGTCTGGTATTGCTGCTTGAAACCATTGGCACGGTGCCGGATTCGGTCAATGCCGATGCGGATCTCTACGTTCTGGCCATGGGCGAGGGCGCACAGGGTACGGCCATGGGCGTGGCGGAACAACTGCGCGATGCCTTGCCCGAGCGGGTGGTGATCAGCCACTGTGGCGGCGGCAGTTTCAAAAGCCAGATGAAAAAAGCGGATCGTTCCGGTGCGCGGCTGGCTTTGATCATTGGCGAGAATGAAATCGCCAATGACGAAGTTGCCGTCAAGGACCTCGGTTCCGCGGATCAGCAACAGGTTCCGCGCTCCAGGCTCGTTGAAACCTGCCGAAATCTATTGTCCTGAAAACAATTAACTTACTGAAACTGACCCCTTAAGTCGACGATACGGCTGCGGGAGGCATTAAGGAGAAAGAAGAGTGGCTGCAGACGACGAACAGGTGGAAGCGCTGAAGCGATGGTGGCAGAAAAACTGGCAGAGCCTGGTGCTCGGGATTGCGCTGGCCGTTCTGCTCGTCGCGGGCTGGCAGTACTGGCAGAACAAGCAGGCGGCTGACCGGGCCGCGGCCAGTCAGGCCTTTGATACGGTTATCACTGCGCTGAGTAGCCCGGATGCGGAAGAACGCATGGCCACGATGGAGTTCGCGCTGGATGAGCTCAAGCAGAATTATTCCCGCAGCCCATACGCCGTCTTTGCTGCCATGGTGGCAGCCAGTGTCTATATGGAGGAGGGCTCTCCTGAAAAAGCCGCTGACGAACTGTCCTGGGCCCTTGAGCGGGCAGGGGATGAGCCATTACCTCGGGTGATTCGACTCAGGCTGGCGCGGGCTTACCATACGGCGGGCGATCATGAGTCAGCGCTGGCAACCCTGGAAGGTGGCCCGGGTAAGGGGCGTTTTGAGCCGCTCTACCGTGAGCTTGAAGGCGACATTCACCTTGCACAGGGGAATGAGGAAGCGGCATTGCGTGCCTACCGGCAGGCCAGGGATGCCCTTGAAGAAGGCGTGAGTGACCGCCTGCTTGAACTGAAACTGGCGGAGCTGTCCGCCTCGGAGGACGGTTGATGTATAGGGTGCAGGGCGCCTTTCGTGCAACCTGGCCGGTACTGTTGGTCTGTTTAGCGACGCTGTTACTGTCAGCCTGTGGTAGCCGCCAGACGGCGGAACCGTTGGTGCTGCCGGAAACCACGGGCGAGGCCGAGGTTCGCAAGATCTGGAGCCAGCGCGTTGCACGCGGCCATGACGATGAGTTCCTTTTCCTCCAGCCTGCCGTGACCAATGATACGGTTTATATCGTGACCGCCGAAGGTTACCTGACGGCCTACAATGCCCGTAACGGTCGTCGTGATTGGTGGATTAAACTGGATGATCGCGTGCTCGGCGGTGTCGGTGCGGATGAGGATCAGCTCTACGTGGTGACCCGCGGCGGCGACCTTGTGGCGTTGTCATTGGATGGTCAGGAGGAATACTGGCGGGCTCCGTTGCCCAACGAATCCCTGGTTCCCCCTCAAAGCAACGGTGCACTGGTCGTGACTCAGACCATTGATGGCCAGTTGCTGGCTTTTGACCGTAGCAGCGGTGAACGGCGATGGTTGTTTGACACCAGCATGCCGGTGCTCAGCTACCGGGGTAACGCGACACCCTGGATGGATGATCGACGCCTGGTGACCGGTTTTGACAATGGCCGGGTTGCGGCGCTGGATGTGAACAGCGGACGGCTTCTCTGGAACTATGATGTTGGCGTGCCTTCCGGACGCACCGAGCTGGAGCG
>SLIH01000120.1 GCA_007135745.1 Halomonas sp.
ACAGCCATGTTGAACAGAAGGCGGGTGCCGGGCTGGATATGAGAGTGCCGGAGCGGGAAGACATCGTGGTCGTGCAGTTGAACGGACGGTAATGAGGAAGGCGCCTTTTGAGGCTGGCGCAAACACTGAATCAGGACAGGATTGGGAACGCTCATGGCGTCACAACAACAAAAAAAGGCCACGACCGGTAAAGGGGTTGCCCCGGCCCGGAGTTGGCGCTACCTGACCGTCCTGGGGGGCGTTCTGGTAGTGGCTGTGGCGTTGTGTGTGCGTCTGGTAGAGCTACACGTGCTGGATCGCGAGTTCCTCCGGTCACAGGGGGAGCAGCGAACCGTTCGTACCGAGCCAATCGATGCCAATCGGGGCGTTATAACGGATCGTCACGGTGACCCATTGGCTGTCAGCACCCCGGTTCAGACCGTGTGGATGAATCCCCAGGAACTGAACCCTGAACACGAGAAACTCGGGGAGCTTGCGGATGTTCTCGGGCTGGATGTTGACAGGGTACGCAGCCGGCTCAGAAACCGTTCGGATCGCCAGTTTCTGTATCTGCGCCGCAAGGTGCAGCCCTCTCTTGCCAGTCGCGCGATTGAGTTGGGTTTGCCTGGAGTCTACAGCCGTCGGGAATACCGCCGCTATTATCCGGCCGGTGAAGTGGCTGCCCATGTTGTGGGCCTTACCAATATTGATGAAGTAGGGCAGGAGGGGCTGGAGCTTTCCTTCGATCACTGGCTCAGCGGTGAGGAAGGAAGGAAGCGGGTTCTGCGGGATAACCGGGGACGGACCATTCGCGACATCAGCCTGATTCGCGATGCCCGTCCTGGCAATGATTTGCAGCTCAGCCTGGATCTGCGGCTGCAGTACCTTGCCTACCGGGAGCTTAAGGCGGTAGTTCAGGCGCACAATGCCCGCGGTGGCACCCTGGTTATGTTGGATGCCACCAATGGCGAAGTGCTGGCCATGGTGAATCAGCCTTCATTCAACCCTAATGACCGGGGGCAGCGGAGCCCGGAATCTCTGCGCAATCGGGCAATTACGGATCTGTTTGAGCCCGGCTCCACCATCAAGCCTTTGACAGCAGCTGTTGCTCTGGAAAGTGGTGATTACACGCCGGAGAGTCGCATCAATACCAGTCCTGGTTTCATGCGCATGGGTGGATTCACCATTCGTGATAACCGGGATTATGGAGAGCTGGATCTGACGGGAATTATTGCCCGCTCCAGCAACGTGGGAATCAGCAAGATTGCCAAGGACCTCACCGGCACGGCACTTCAGGATTTCTTTTATCGGGTTGGTTTTGGTCAGTCCACCGGCATTGGATTCCCGGGCGAGGCCGTGGGCGTTTTACCCGCTCATGCCACATGGCGTCCGGTGGAGGTGGCGGCTCTTTCCTATGGCTATGGAATGAGCGTTAACGCATTGCAGTTGGCGCAGGCCTATATGGTTATTGCCAATGGTGGCATTCGTTATCCGGTGAGTCTCCTGAGTAGCGACAAAGCACCCCGTGGAACCCGGGTCATGTCGGAGGACGTGGCAAAGCAGGTCAGGGATATGCTGCTTGCCGTCGTCGAGGACGGCACGGGTGGCCGCGCCCGTGCCGCACTCTATAACGTGGGGGGTAAGACGGGCACGGTTCATTTGGTGGGTGCCCGGGGTTATGAGCGGGACCAGTATAAGGCGCTTTTTGCCGGGATAGGGCCCGTTGAAGATCCAAGGATTGTAACTGTGGTGGCAGTCGATGCTCCAAGCAGCACGGAGTATTATGGGGGTGAGGTGGCCGCGCCAGTGTTCGGACGTGTCATGTCGGATGCGCTCCGGCTGCTCAATGTCCGTCCGGATCTCGAACCGGAACTCGTTGATGATGCCGGCAGGGCATCGGGAGGCCAGGGCTGATGGGTGCCTGGTTTGGTCTCAAATCATTGCTTCGTGATTGCGCCGATGTTCCTTCGGTGCTCGATGTCTGGCTTTATGGCTTGAATTCAGACAGCCGGTCTGTGCGACCTGGTGATGCCTTTATCGCGCTCAGGGGAGGCGAAGGCGATGCCTGGCGCCATGTTCCCGAAGCCATAGAAAATGGGGCGGTGGCAGTACTGCTGGAATCCGAGGCCGCTGAACGCTGTTTTGAGCATGATGGTGTTCTTGTCGTCCCGGTACCGGATCTGGCTGTGCATCAGGCGATCCTTGCAGACCGATTCTACGGTATGCCTTCGCAAAGCCTGGCCGTCATAGGCGTTACCGGAACCAATGGCAAGAGCTCAGTAACCGCCTTCCTCAGTCAGATGCTCGAGCAGGCCGGGATCCCAACCGCTGTAATCGGTACCCTCGGTTATGGCTTCGCTGGCAGCGTCGAGCCTGCCAGTCACACCACGCCCGACGTTGTCCGCCTCCATCGGTTGCTGGCTGACTATCGTGATCGCGGCGCCGGGGCAGTGGTCATGGAGGTCTCTTCCCATGGCCTGAGCCAGGGGCGGGTGCGACGGGTCAGTTTTCGCGGTGCGTTGTATACCAACCTCACTCAGGAGCATCTCGATTATCACGGAAGCATGGAAGAGTATGCAGGCGCCAAGGAACTGCTCTTTACCGAGTATTATCCGGACTTTGCCGTTATAAACCTGGATGATGCGTTCGGAGTCCGCCTTCTGGACAAGCTCGATGATTCAGTGGAACTGCTGCGCTATTCGGTCTCCGGTAAAGAGTGTGAGCTGTACGTGCTGGATTATCAGGCCGACCACGATGGCCTTGTTGCACGCGTTATGACGCCGGTGGGTGAGCTCAAGCTGCACACGGGGCTTCTGGGTCGTTTCAACCTGGAAAACCTTCTTGCGGCGCTGGGCGGCGCCGTGGCATTGGGCTCAACAGCTGAGCAACTGGAGGCTGTCGCACCCAAACTGCTGCCGCCCCCCGGTCGTTTGGAACAGTGGCTGGCCAAAGATGGGCGTCGCGTCGTCATTGATTACGCCCATACGGCGGACGCGCTGGAAACGGTTCTTCAGGCGCTGAGGCCTCACGTTAAAGGACAGCTCTGGTGCGTATTCGGCTGTGGTGGCAATCGTGATCGGGGCAAACGCCCTGTCATGGGCGCTGTAGCGGAGCGTCTTTCGGATGCTGTTGTGGTAACGGACGACAACCCGAGGGATGAAGATCCTGAAACGATTGTTGAAGAGATCCTGGCAGGCATGGATGAGCCCGAACGGGTCTGTGTAGAGCACGACCGGCGTAAGGCCATCGAGAAAGCGCTTGCTTCGGTTTCGCCTGATGACCTTGTTCTGGTGGCGGGCAAAGGACATGAAACCACCCAGGAGCGTCGGGGCGAGAAGATTCCCTGCAGTGATGTAGAAATGGTAAAGGACTTGCTGGACGGCGGAGGTGCATCATGATGCGCTCTTGGTCACTCGCAGAGATTACCCCTGTCATGAATGCCGCATTGCAGGATGGCGACCTGTTTTTCACTCAGGTGTCGACGGACACACGTACTCTCGAGCCCGGAGCGCTTTATGTCGCGCTGCGAGGCGAACGTTTTGACGGACATGACTTCATTGATGAAGCGGTGCGTCGTGGTGCCTGCGCAGTCGTTGCTGATCGTGCCGTGGACACCATTGTTCCGGTTATCCGGGTCGAGGACACGCTGCGTGCGTTGGGCCAGCTCGGGGCCATGAACCGAGGCGCCTTCCGCCGGCCCCTGGTGGCTGTTACGGGAAGCTGTGGCAAAACCACCACCAAAGAGATGCTCTTGGCAGTACTGGGGCTTGAGGGGAATACCCTGGCGACCCGGGGCAATCTCAATAATGCCATTGGCGCACCTCTGACCCTCCTTCGGTTGGCGCCTAATCACGACTTCGCCGTGATTGAGCTGGGTGCCAGCGCTGAAGGCGACATCGCCTGGACAGGCAGCCTGACTCGCCCGGATGTGGGGATTATCACCAACGCCAGCGAAGCCCACCTGACCGGCTTTGGTAGTCTTGAGCAGGTGGTTCGTGCCAAGGGCGAGATGATTGACAGCGTGGGTGTCGACGGAACGGTGGTCCTCAACCGTGATGATGTTGCTTTCCCTCAGTGGTACGAGCGCGCCGGAGACAGGAAAGTGGTAAACGTTTCCGCCCAGGGCAATGAGGCGGCCGATCTCTACGCCACGGATATTGCAGAAGACTCCGATGGTGTGCATTTCCGCATGCATGCAGGCGAGGAAGTCCACGAAATACGCATCCCTCTTGCAGGGCGACACAATGTCGCCAATGCGTTGCTTGTGGCTGCCGCGGTCCGTGCGCTCTCAATCAATACCGAGACTCTGGTTCGTGGCCTGGCCCAGGTGCCCGCAGTCAGCGGACGGCTGGAGAAAATCATGCTCGGTGGTGGCCTGACGCTGCTCGACGACAGCTACAACGCCAATCCTGCCTCCATGGGCGCGGCGCTGGATGCCCTTGCTGCCACGGAGGGGGCCCGTTACGCCCTGCTTGGAGATATGGCCGAGCTGGGTGAGGTTTCTGCTCAACATCATCGCCGTATCGGAGCGTTGGCGGCCTCGCTTCAGCTCGATGGGCTGGGGGCGACCGGAGACTACGCCGATGAGTATGTGCGTGGTTTCGGTGAAGGGGCCTGGAGCGCAAAAGATAAAGACAGTCTCGTGGAGAACTTCCTGTCCCGGTATTCGGCGCCGGCCACGGTACTGGTCAAAGGTTCGCGCAGCACCGGCATGGATCGTGTCGTCGCGTCGCTGAAACAGAGGATGGACAGCTAATGCTCTTTTGGCTCACCGAGTTTCTGTCGCAGTACATCAGCGGGTTCACCGCCTTCCAGTTCCTGACAACGCGCGGGATCATGGGTGTACTGACGGCGCTCCTGATTTCGCTTTTTATTGGGCCCTGGATGATTCGCCGCCTGACCCGCTACCAGATTGGCCAGGCTGTACGCGATGATGGTCCGAGTTCGCACCTGAGCAAAGCCGGCACGCCCACCATGGGTGGGGCGCTCATTCTTGTTTCCATCGCCATAAGCACGCTGCTCTGGTCGGATCTGAGCAACCGCTATGTGTGGATTGCGGTGTCCGTAACGCTGCTTTTCGGTGCCATTGGCTGGGTTGATGATTTTCGCAAGGTGGTTGAGCGCGATCCCCGGGGGCTTCCCGCGAGGTGGAAGTATTTCTGGCAGTCGGTGATCGCCCTGGTGGCCTCCGTCCTCCTGTACGTGACCGCGACACTGCCCCAGGAAACCACGCTGATTGTTCCGTTTTTCAAGGATTTCGGATTGCTCCTTGGCCCCATCGGCTTCGTTCTTCTGAGTTATTTCGTGATTGTGGGCAGCAGCAACGCCGTCAACCTGACTGACGGGCTGGATGGATTGGCCATTATGCCCACCGTCATGGTGGGCGCCGCGCTGGGAGTTTTTGTCTACGCCTCCGGCCACGCGGATTTCTCTGAGTACCTGAAGATTCCGCATCTGCCGGGCGTTGGAGAGCTCATTATCTTCTGTGGCGCGCTGGTAGGTGCTGGGCTCGGCTTTCTCTGGTTCAACACCTACCCGGCCCAGGTTTTCATGGGCGATGTGGGTGCGCTTGCATTGGGAGCGGCTCTGGGAATTGTTGCCGTTATAAGCCGCCAGGAGATCGTGCTGTTCATCATGGGCGGCATCTTCGTGGCTGAAACCGTGTCGGTCATGCTGCAGGTGGCCTCCTATCGCCTTACGGGCAAGCGGATATTCCGCATGGCGCCACTGCACCACCATTTTGAACTCAAAGGATGGCCGGAACCGCGGGTCATCGTTCGGTTCTGGCTTATTACAGTCATTCTGGTCCTTGTTGGACTGGCCACTTTGAAATTTCGCTGATAACAGGCGTCTGTCGATATGACACTGATTACATCGGATCGTCGCACACTGATCGTCGGACTGGGGAGCACCGGGCTCTCCTGTGTCCGTCATTGTCGTGCGCTCGGCCGGGACGTCGCGGTGGTCGACAGTCGTGCGAATCCGCCAGGTGAAACCGCGCTTCGCCGTGAGTATCCCGATGTTGCCCTGGAGAAAGGGCCCTTTGATTCGGCCTTTTTCTGCCGTTTCAATGAGTTGCTGGTAAGTCCCGGGGTGAGCCTCGAAGAGCCTGCGATTCAGGCTGCGGCCGAGGCGGGTGCGGAAATCAGTGGTGACATCAATCTGTTCCGGGAGGCGGCCCAGGCACCGGTTATTGCGATCACTGGCTCCAACGGCAAGAGCACCGTCACCACCCTGGTGGGCGAGATGGCCCGGGAAGCGGGTGTCCGTGTGGCGGTTGGCGGCAATCTCGGGACACCCGCGCTGGATCTTCTGGATGACAGCGTGGAACTGTATGTGCTTGAGCTGTCCAGCTTCCAGTTGGAAACCACTGAGGATCTCCGGGCCGAGGTCGCTACCGTACTCAATGTCTCGGACGACCACATGGATCGTTACCCCGATCGCATGAGTTACTTCCAGGCAAAGCACCGAATCTTTCAGGGGTGTCGCCATGCTGTCGTCAATCTTGATGATCCGCTCAGCCAGCCACTTCTCAGCGAGGGCATGAAGCCGCATTTCTTTGGTCTTAACCGCGTTGATCTGGACGTTTTCGGTAGCCGTCGGGATGACGAGGGGCTTTGGCTGACCTGGAGTCTGGACAACATTCTTAATGCCCGTGAACTGGGTGTTTATGGTGCACACAATATCGCCAACGTGCTTGCGGCGCTGGCACTGGGCCAGGCGGGCGGTCTGCCACTGCCCGCAATGCTGGATGCGGCACGGCGCTTTCGGGGACTGCCCCATCGCTGCCAGACGGTGCGTGAACACGACGGTGTGGTCTGGATTAACGACTCCAAAGGCACCAACGTGGGCGCCACTCGAGCGGCCATAGAAAGTCTGGCGCCGACTGAGGGTCAAATTATTCTCATCGCTGGCGGGGATGCCAAGGGGGCCGATCTGACGCCTCTGCGGGATGCTGTTTCCCGCCATGTCCGTACAGTGCTCGCATTGGGCAAGGATGCGCGCCTGCTGAAGGCGGCGCTTGAGGACCTGGCGAAGGTATCGCTGGTGGCATCGCTGGAGGAGGCTGTCACGGAGGCGGCTGATACGGCACAGAGAGGGGATCTGGTTCTGCTTTCCCCCGCCTGCTCAAGTCTTGACATGTTCAGCAGCTACGAGGAGCGCGGTGACTGTTTTGCCCGCGCCGTGGAGGCATTATGACGCATATTGCCCTGCGCTCACGTTTCGCTTTCAACGGTGTCTCAGAGCTTCAGCTGATGCTGGTCAGCGCCGGCACGTTGCTGGTATTTGGAGCTGTGCTTATTGCTTCGGCCTCCATGGATATAGCTGCTGACATCCATAATCATCCCTTTCATTTTGCCGGGCGCCAGGTCCTGTACATTCTCCTGGGGTGCCTGATCGGTCTGGTTGTTGCCAACGTGCCTCTTGACTGGTGGCTGCGCAGTGGCTGGCTCTGTCTTTTCGGTGCCATTGCGCTGTTGATGGTTGTTCTCACCCCGTTGGGGATCACGGTGAATGGCAGCACGCGGTGGATCTCGCTTGGGTTTTTCAATCTACAGGTTTCCGAATTTGCCCGTATTCTTCTGATTATCTACCTCGCCGGCTATGTGGTTCGCCGCCGCGAGGAGCTGATTCACAGCTGGTCCGGCTTCCTCAAGCCCGTGGGTGTGCTGACACTGGCTTCGTTCCTGTTGATCACTCAGCCTGATTTCGGTGCCACGGTGGTGCTGATGACAGCGGCTCTGGGCATGATTTTCCTCAGCGGAGTCAAGCTGAGCCGGTTTGTTCCGCTTATCAGTCTCTGTGCCGTCGCGGGTGCGCTGCTGGTGCTGTTCCAGCCCTACCGCCTTAAACGCGTGGTGGCCTACCTCGATCCCTGGAAGGATCAGTTCGAATCTGGCTACCAATTGACCCAGGCGTTGATCGCCTTTGGTCAGGGGGATTGGTTTGGCGCGGGACTGGGTAACTCTGTGCAGAAACTGTTTTATCTGCCCGAGGCCCATACCGATTTCGTTTTCGCTATTGCCGCTGAGGAGTTTGGTCTTATCGGTGCCCTGGGAATTGTGCTGACGTTTACCGTGCTGGTCTGGGCGGCTTTCCGGATTGCGCGCAAGGCTGAGAAAGCCGGTATGGCCTTTGGTGCCTGTCTGGCCTACGGAATGGCGCTGGTTCTGGGGCTGCAGGCGTTCATCAACCTGGCCGTTAATACCGGGCTGCTTCCCACAAAGGGTTTGACTCTGCCGTTAGTCAGTTACGGCGGCAGCAGCATGATTGCCAGCTGCATCGCGATTGCCATCCTGGCGCGTGTCGAGATGGAGCGCATGGATCGGCAGGAACACAGGGAGGCAGGTCATGGACGCTAAGCGATTCCTGATAATGGCTGGCGGAACCGGAGGCCACGTTTTTCCGGCCCTGGCCACAGCCCAGCGTTTGGAAGAGAAGGGGCATGAGGTGGTCTGGTTGGGCTCGCGAGGTGGTATGGAGCAGCGCCTGGTCAGTCAGCATGGTATCCGCATCAACAGCATCGCTGTCTCCGGAATGCGCGGAAAGGGGCGATTGACCCTGCTGATGGCGCCAGTGCGACTGGCGTACGCCATCATGCAGGCACTTGTGGTGGTGCGTCGAGAGAAGCCCGACTGCGTGCTTGGAATGGGCGGATTTGTGGCCGGGCCGGGTGGAGTCGCTGCCTGGCTGCTGCGCAAACCCCTGGTGGTGCATGAGCAGAATGCCATCGCGGGACTGACCAATCGGTGGTTGTCGCGCTTTGCCTCACTCACCCTTGAGGCGTTCTCCGGGGCGTTCGGGAATGGGGTTGTGACGCGACGCACGGGCAATCCGGTTCGTCAGGACCTGGTCACGCTTGATCCCCCGGCCCAGCGGATGGCCCATCGCACCGGCCCCATACGGCTTCTTGTCATTGGCGGCAGCCGGGGCGCCAGAAAGCTCAATACCGTGGTTCCCGGTGCGCTTTCACGAATTCTGTCAGAACAACGTCCTCAGGTGTGGCATCAGGCGGGCGAAGGCAACGAAGAATCGACCCGTGCACGTTATGAAGATCTGCAGGTGGAGGCAAATGTGGCGGCCTTTATCGAAGACATGGCGGAAGCCTACACCTGGGCCGATCTGGTCATCTGTCGTGCCGGTGCCCTGACCGTTACCGAGCTTTGTGCCGTGGGCCTGGGAGCCATCCTGGTGCCGTTTCCCCATGCCGTCGATGACCACCAGACGGCCAATGCACAGGGGCTGGTGAAAGGTGGTGCGGCATTGCTTATGGCAGAGGAGGAACTGACCGAGGCCTCACTGGAAAAGGTTATTTTTCCGTTGCTTGAAGAGCGTGCGAAGTTGCTGGAAATGGCCGGCAAGGCACGCTCCATGGCGGTTCCGGATGCTACCGACCGTGTTGTTAATTACTGTCTGGAGGCGGCCAATGGCTGAGAAGACCAACAAGCCACTGGTATACGAAGTGCCGGAGATGCGCCGCATTCGCCGCATCCATTTTGTGGGCATCGGTGGCGCGGGAATGTGCGGTATTGCCGAGGTCCTGTTCAACCAGGGTTATGAAGTCGTGGGTTCTGATATCCGCGACAGCAACGTGACACAGCGCCTGCGTGATATGGGCATCCCGGTGGCCATTGGCCATGCCCGGGAGAACGCTCAGGGCGCGGATGTCGTTGTTGTCTCAAGTGCCGTGGATGAAAGCAATCCCGAAGTCATGGAAGCGCGGGAACATCGGGTTCCCGTGGTTCCGCGGGCGGAGATGCTCGCAGAAATCATGCGTTATCGTCATGGTATTGCGGTTGCTGGCACCCATGGCAAGACAACCACCACCAGCCTGATTGCCTCGATTCTGGGCGAGGCTGGTATGGATCCGACCTTTGTCATCGGTGGTCGCCTCAACAGTGCCGGAGCCAATGCCCAGCTTGGAGGCTCGCGTTATCTGGTGGCCGAGGCCGATGAAAGCGACG
>SLIH01000018.1 GCA_007135745.1 Halomonas sp.
CCGGGCATCACGCTCTGACCGATGCGTTGGCCACCGCGGAGCTGTTTCAGGCTCAGATGGCCTGGCGATTTTCCCCCGAAACTCCGCTGAGTGACCTTTGGGTATGACCGCTCCAGCACAAAAAAGGGCGGCCCGGAGGCCGCCCGTTCTTTTTACTGAAATGGCTGATCGGTGATTAAACCGCCTTCGGTTCGCTCATCAGCCCCTTCACGATGGCGAAACACCCCACGAGAAGGACAAGGGTGAACGGTAGCCCCATGGAAACCGCCATACTCTGCAGGGCGGCCAGTCCACCACCGAGTAGCAGGGCAATGGCCAGGAAGCCTTCAATCAGCGCCCAGAAGATCCGCTGGGGCTTGGGCGCGTCCACCTTGCCGCCGGCGGTAATGGTGTCCAGCACCAGGGAGCCGGAGTCCGACGAGGTGATGAAGAACACCAGCACCAGGCAGATGGCGACGAAGGATGTAATCTGCGCTATTGGCAACTCACCCAGCATCATGAACAAACGCATGTCGGTACCGGCTTCCATGGCCCCTTCGAAGCCAAGGTTCAGGTACTGATCGAGGGCGGTGCCGCCAAAGGCGGTCATCCAGAGTACGGATACGGTGGAGGGCACCAGCAGCACCGCGATCAGGAATTCCCGAACCGTGCGACCCCGGCTCACGCGGGCAATAAACATGCCGACGAAGGGTGACCAGGCAATCCACCAGGCCCAGTAGAAGGCGGTCCAGCCCTGACTGAAGTTGGCGTCTTCACGGCCAAACGGCATGGACAGGGCCGGGAGATTCACGATATAGGAACCCAGATTCTGGAAAAAGCCGGTGGCGATGGCCAGGGTCGGCCCCATAATGATCACGAAGGCCAGCAGCAGGGCGGCGAAACCCAGGTTGATCTCTGAAAGTCGGCGTACACCTTTATCGACGCCCGCCACGATTGAGATCAGGGCGATGGCGGTAATGCCCAGAATGAGCAGGATCAGGGTCGTGTTGCCCTCCGGTACGCCGAATAGCTCATGCATGCCGGCGGCTGCCTGCTGGGCGCCAAGGCCAAGGGACGTAACAAGACCGAACAGGGTCGCAAAGACGGCCAGAATATCGATGACGTGCCCGGGCCAGCCCCAGATTCTCTCACCCAGGATGGGATAGAAGATGGACCGGATTGTCAGCGGAAGACCCTTGTTGAAAGAGAAGATGGCCAGCGACAGGGCCACGATGGAGTAGATCGCCCAGGGATGGAGACCCCAGTGGAATATGGTGGCGGCCATGCCCAGGCGCTCCGCAGCCTGGGGGTCATCAGCCGCGGCACCCAGCGGCGCCCAGTCGGTCCGCACACCTTCCTCCATGGCGGTGCCACCGACGGCGGCCTGGTAATGACTCAGCGGCTCGGAAACCCCGAAGAACATCAGACCGATGCCCATACCGGCTGCAAACAGCATGGAAAACCAGCCACGGTAGGTGAAATCTGGCGTCGCGTCCGCTCCCCCGATGCGTATTTTCGCCAGCGGCGTAAAAATAAGCACGATACAGAGGACAAGAAAGATATTGCCCCCCAACAGGAAGACCCAGCTAAGGTTCTGGGTGAGGTAATCAAAGATGCCCTGATAGATGTCAGCGGCCTGATCTTGCACGATAAGGGTGGCAAGAACAAAGAAGATAATGACCAGCGCTGAGAAACCGAAAACCGTGCGGTGCAGGTCCAGGTTCAGCGTGATTCTGCCAGAGAAGTTGTCCTGGCCGATCTGGTAATCCGTATCGATCAGATTAGCCGGGCCCTCGGGGGCTGGAACGCCGTCCACACCCTCGGAGCTGTCATTCGACGTATTCTTTTTTTCGTTCGCCATAGAGAATACTCCGCATTATTTATTCAGATTCTTGGGTAAAGACGTGTTTAAAGTCTTACGAGAAATACTGAAACGTCGGTATGGGAGGCCACTTTGCTGCCATTGGCTGGCATGATCGCGTCCAGCTTTCTTGGCAGATGCGTTGCCATGACGATCAGATCCGTACCGATGTCCTTTGCGGCCTCCACGAGCTTGTCGTCAAGCTCCACGGCCGGATCCGCGGATCTGACCGTATGGGAAGACACCTTGCACCCATGGGTATTGGCCTGTTCCTGGGCGAAACTCTCGAGCTTCTGGGCATACTCTTCGGGGGTGTGGGCGACGCGAGTAGGTGTGGTGGGTGTGACGCTGACGTAGCAGATTTCTGTCTGGTAATGCCTGGCGAGATCCGCAGCCACCTGGAGTGCCGGTTTTAAGGCATCCACATGAGCCAGATCCACCGGAAACATCATCTTCTTATACATAGTCTGGTGCTCCTTCCTTGTGGAAAGCTTGGGTTACTCGCTGGTAACCCTGTGAGGCTACTATTTGTTCATTATTATTGCGACCCCGCAGCCAGCCGTGATGAGCAAACAGCCACGGATGCCCAGAACTATAAGTCAGAATCCTGTTTCTGGCCATGCCAGGCAAATATTGCGGACAGCGGAGCGTTCACTGATAGTGGAATTCTCAGAGGTTGCATGGGCTTCATTCACTGTTAACGGCACATTACAGGGAATAGTCTGGAGGTTATTGCCGTGACCAATATGTCAGAATGAGCGATTATGATTGCTGAGCGAACTGAGTTGATGCGGGGAATAATGCAGTGTGGTCTGGAAAATTGCGGTTAACCGTTCCCCTGTTGCTGGTGCTGGCCATGTTGAGTGGATGCACGGCTTTCAAGCCGATGGCCTCCTCCGCGCAGGAAGAGCAAGACGAGCAAACACCCGGAGCCGGTGCAATTGAGCCGGTTGATGTTGATCGGGAGAGCGCTGATGGGGCGGATGAAAATGGTGTTGAGGAGGTGCCACCTGCCGAGCCTGTGGAAACCATGGCTGAACCGGAGCCTGTGTTGAGGTTTGATAAGGAGGAGTGGTCTGGACAGAAGGCCTCCATGGCGTCGGGGGATGATGTCAGGCTGGCATTTTCGGCTCTGCATCAGGTGGTCGGTGGTGCCTTTATGGAATCCGTCATTGAGCGCGTCGAAAGCATCATGGGACTTGAATTCGGGAAAGAAGGTTCGGGGCGCGTCTACAGATGCCCTGAAGACGGTTATTTCGTGCATTCCCGGGAAGAATTTCGGTCACGGAACAGCGGTGAGAGTGCCTTTCTCTTTGAGTTTGACCACTGTAAGGGCAGTTTCCTGGCCGGTCGTATGATTACCCTCAATGGTTCCTACTCCCGAAGGATACAGGCGACAACGGCTGGTGAGGACCTCATTGAGGTGGCTTATGATCTGGAAGGTGTAATCCACGAAGGGCGCGAGGATAAGGAACTGCGTTTGCGCGGCACCCAGGACAAACGGCATCCTGCTGTGGGTGGTGTCATCAGGTTCACGCCTGCGCTTGAGTTTGTCCTGGGCGACGATTACATCGCCATGACCAATTTCACTGAGAAGACGCTTGTGAGCAATGAGGCGGGTGCCGAGTTTCCCTCATTCAGCTCGACCTTTGAAACTGTTTACGAAGGGCGCCTTGTAAGCTCGGCTGCCGGGGGTTACGTTGACATTACGACTCCGGTGCATCTGGTGCGTTCCTATCCGCCCTGCGCGGCCGAGGGTCTGTATCGCTTCAGTGGCGTTCAGAGTGCGGAGATCCGTTTCGGAGACTCAACCAACACGCCGGATCGTGCGACTATCGAGATTGATAATGCTCTGATGGAGAGCTACGGGGACTGTCAGGAATTTGCCCGGGAAATTGGTCGAATTGGAATGTAGCCGTGGGGCGCTGAGCAACAGGACCGGAGAGGGACTGGCGCGCCGGGGATAACCAACCAGCAGATGGGGTGCGTAATGATTGACTCGCCATTGCTCGAGAGAACCGAAGGATTCATCGGTGGCCGCTGGACCGCTGGAGACAGTGGAAAGCGGTTTTCGGTTCTGAACCCGGCCACCGGAGAGGAATTGGCCCAATGCCCGGTGATGGGAGCAGAGGAAACGACTGCCGCCATTGAAGCGGGGAAAAAAGCCCTTCGGCTGACGCCACCTTTCAGCATTGACCAGAGACGGCAGTGGCTCGAAGGGGTTCGGGATGCACTGAAAGCGGAGAAGCGGGAAATCGGCCGTATTCTATGCCTGGAGCATGGCAAGCCTCTGAAAGAGGCAGAAGGTGAGGTGGATTACGCGGCATCTTTCTTCGACTATTGCGCGCGCTATGTTGATCAGCTGGCGCCCCACACCATCCCTGAGAAGCCCAAGGACTGTGAGTGGACAGTTCATTATCAGCCCATCGGTGTGGTTGGCCTGATCACCCCCTGGAATTTCCCCATCGGGATGATCGCCAAGAAACTCTCGGCCGCCCTGGCTGCTGGTTGTCCCAGTGTCATCAAACCGGCGGAGGATACGCCGCTCACCATGATTGCAGCCTTTCAGGCGATCAGCCGTCATGCGGATCTGCCCGACGGTATGATCAACCTGGTGATGGGCCCCCCGAAGCCGATTGGCGATGTGCTCTGTGAGCATCCGGATGTTCCCATGCTCAGCTTTACGGGGTCCACCGGCGTGGGTCAGCACCTGATCCGTGCCACGGCGGATCGGGTCAAGAAACTTTCCCTGGAGCTTGGTGGCAACGCGCCTTTCATCGTTTTTGATGACGCCGACGTTGATTCCGCAGTCGAGCAGCTCATCGCGAACAAGTTCCGTGGTGGCGGCCAAACCTGTGTCTGCACAAATCGCCTGTACGTGCAGGCCGGCATTGCCGGGGAGTTTGCCGACAAGCTGGCAGCCCGTGTAAGTGCCCTGAGAGTCGGTGATGGTATGGATGAAGGAACCGATATCGGTCCACTGATCAATCAGGCCGGCTTCGACAAGGTGCGCCGACATGTCTCCGATGCCCTGGCCAAGGGCGGCACGCTGCTTGCGGGTACACACCCGGACGAACTGCCGGAATCCGGCAGCCTGTTCTATCCCCCGACTCTGGTCACAGGTGTGATGCCGGATATGGCCTGTTGCCATGAAGAGACGTTTGGCCCCTTGATCCCCATGGCCACCTTTGAGACCGAAGAGGCCGTATTGCAGGCCGCCAATGATACCGATTTTGGTTTGGCATCCTATCTGTTTACGGCGGATAAGGCGCGTGCTGAACGCATGATTTCCGCGCTGCGTTTCGGTCATGTGGGCTGGAACACTGGAACCGGTCCCACGCCCGAGGCGCCCTTTGGTGGCTTCAAACTCTCTGGTATCGGCCGTGAAGGTGGCGTGGAAGGTCTGTTCGAGTTCGTTGAGCCACAGACTGTGCCACGGGGTTCCTGATTGGTAATGTCATATTGACTTGACGTGCATCAAATGCCCGCCCAATATATCTATTAACAACAATAACGGGCCCCGGACAATTTCAAGGCGCCATTCCGCGCCGCGCGCGGGGTGCTTAACCGGGGTCCGGGGCGCGAAGACGGATCCACCATCATTGAATATGCAGCTCATGGGGTGCTTCGCTGTCGCTCGCAATATGGGGAAGCGGAGAGTCAGTGATGACGCGATGCGAAGACGGGAACGGTACGACGAAGTGCGGTGATCACGAGATATGCGCTGATTGCGTGCTTTACAATCTTCTGGGCCAGCATGCTGAGGATGCCTTTGCCAGGCAGCTTCTTGCTCGGCTGACCCATAGCAAATCCGCCCTGAAGACGGGAGAAGTGCTCAAGCGCGAAGAGGAACCCTTCAAGGGCCTCTTTATGCTGACAACGGGTGCGCTAAAGACCTACACCATCTCCGAAGACGGCAATGAGCAGATTATCAGCTTCCACCTTCCGGGTGAGCTGATAGGGCTTTCCGCCATGGGGCGTGGTTATCATGTGGGTTGCACCGTGGCCATTTCCCCTTCCAATCTGTGCGCCATGCCAGCCCAGGACCTTGAAAAACTCTGTGCGCGGGAGCCGAAACTTCAACGGCGCCTGTTCGGTCTTGCCACCCAGGAATTATCCCGGCGTGAACGCCTGCACCAACTGATGAGTGGTAGCCGCGCCGAGGGACGGCTGGCGATGGCGCTGTTGAACATTGCCTGTCGGCTCCAAAGCCACGACGGCAGTTCCCTGCACCGCTTCCGGTTGCCCATGGCGCGGGCGGATCTGGCCGCCTACCTTGGTCTCACCCCGGAGACAACCAGCCGACATCTGCGTAGCTGGGAAAGCAAGGGCATGATCGCCACGCGCGGACGTGAGTTCGAGATTCGGAAACCTAACGAACTCGAGAGGATGGCGGGTCAGGAACACGTCGATGGGCAGGATCAGGATAAGAACCGCTTCAACCTGCGGGTAGTCTGAATACCCCCGTGAGAATGAGGTACTCAGCTGTTGATGATCTGTCTGTAGATGGCGGGCAGTGCACTGGATAGATGGGAGGGGTGATTGACGATGGCGTGGTGGCCCCGTCCAAAGAGGTACGGGAAATACTGCTGGGCCTGGCTGTCGACGGTTACCCCGAACACACTCAGTTCTTTTCTTCTCGCTTCAAGAATGGCCTTTCGGGTGTCCTCGATGCCGTAGCGGCCTTCGTAGTAATCCGTATCGTTGGGTTTTCCATCCGTAAGTACCAACAGCAGACGGTTGCGGTTGGGGAGGTCTTCCATCTCCCGGGTGAGGTGTCGTATTGCCGGCCCCATGCGGGTGTAATGCCCGGGCTTGAGCGCGCACACACGCCGGGATACCCGTTCATGCATGGGTTCCTGAAAACCCTTCAATGTATTGACCCAGACACGGTGGCGGCGATGGGAGGTGAAGGAAAAAATACCGTAGTCATCACCGCAAGCGGCCAGGCCGTGGGCGAGAACCAGCAGAGCCTCCTTTTCCACGTCCAGAACCCGTCGATCCTCCAGCCAGGCATCGGTCGAGAGTGAGACGTCCACAAGAATAGCCACGGCCAGATCCCGGGCTTCATTGCGCGCACAGAGGTATATCCGGTCTGAATCTTCGCCGGTTGCCGCGAAGTCACAGCGGGCACGAATAACCGCATCCATGTCCAGTTCGGTACCATCGGTCTGGCCACGCAGAATCTCGCGTTTGGGGCGCAGCGCCTCGAACTGGCGGCGTACCTGACGGATCCGTCGGCGGGTTTCCTCGTCCGGCTCCCAGTCTTCGCCCTCTTCAGGCTGCAGGTCCGTGTGAACGGCACAATGCGCTGGGAGGTAGATCTCTTTTCGGTAATACCACTCCGGATAGGTGTAGGTGGCCTTCAGGCGTTCACCGGAAACGGCTTCCGGAGGCAGATCCAGATCCATTTTCAGTCGCGTGGCAGCTCGCTGTTTGTGCGGGCTGATTGTGACCTCCTCAATCTGTTCGGCGGCTCTTTTGGCTTCCTCGTCTTCTTCATCCTCGACCAGGCGATTGACGTTGACCATTTCGGTCCAGGAGAGCATTTTCTCGAAACGGTTCAGAACCAGCGGATCATCCCGCTCACTCTGATCCTGACGGCGCCGTTCCGCCTTTCGCTTGCCTTCACTGACGCTCTGGGGCGAATTGCCTTCTGAACCTTCTTCCGGATTGTCCACGCCTTCCTTGCGCGCACCTTCACCGAGTACGGTGATCTCGCCCCAGACAGGCACCGGCAAAGGTGGTCGATAATCCCTTGGTGCCCGCAGTGCCCCCAGGGCATCGTCATCGCCTCGAATGGCCTGGATAACGCCCGCGCTGTCGGGGTCTACTTTGGGGGTGTCGCCGAGCATCATCCGGATGCCCGCCTCCACCGCAGCCTCTGCTCGGGGGAGCTTGCGATGCGGGCGAACAGCCAGAAGTTCCTGGCACAGACTGTGATATCGTCGGCCCAGCCCCGGCAGGGCTTCGCAGACCTCCCGGCTGGCGCGACGGGCCTCGCGCAGCATGGCCACATCCCGCTGCAGGGGATTGGCGTCATTGGGAAGTTCCGGGTTGCGCGCAACCGCAAGAAAGGCGGCCAGCCAGAAATAGAGGTCACGGTTGGCCTGCTGGTTCGGGAAGTAGTCGAGCTTTGGCGGCAGAAGCAGGTTCTCCTCGTCACGCCGGGCCTGATCCACAGGTTCTTCCTCGAAGCCGAGCCACTGGCGGAAGCTGAGTCGGTGACGGGAGTTGCGTGCCAGAATGACGCCGACTTCCACGCCAATGGGGCCACCGGTAGCCCGGAAAAATACCGCCAGACGGTTACGCAGGCTGTCAAGGGTGACCTCGGCCTCGGGATGGCGGGGATAGCTCGCCGCCCGGGACGCCCAGCGATGCCAGTGGCGGCCAACCAGTTCCTCGAATTCCAGAAATTCCGGCATGGTGATTTACCCGAAGGTGGCCCAGATGGCTTCCATTAACCCTTCCTTTACGTCGATGTCGTCACTGAGTGGCTCGACCAGCGTTGTCCGGGCCGCGTCCATGATGGGTACGCCGGCGCGAATCAGCGTGGCGCAGTAGACCAGAAGACGGGTTGATACACCTTCCTCAAGATCCTGCCCCTTGAGCTCGCGCAGCCGGTTGCCCAGATTGACCAGTGCCTTGCACTGGTCCTTGTCCAGACCACTTTCGCGATGAATGATGGAATATTCCACTTCCGGTTTGGGGAAGTCGAATTCCAGAGCCATGAAACGCTGACGGGTGCTGGGCTTCAGGGACTTCAGAATGTGCTGGTATCCCGGGTTATAGGATACGACCAGCATGAATTCCGGCGGTGCCTCGAGTACCTCGCCTGTTCTTTCCAACGGTAGCTGGCGGCGATCGTCAGTCAGTGGGTGCAGAACAACGGTGACGTCCTTGCGCGCTTCGACCACCTCATCCAGATAACATATGCCGCCTTCGCGCACGGCGCGGGTCAGTGGACCGTCGACCCAGGTCGTCTCCCCGTCCTTCAGCAGATAGCGACCGGTGAGGTCGGCGGAGGTCAGATCGTCGTGGCAGGCGACCGTGAACAGCGGGCGACCCAGCTTTGCCGCCATGTGACTGATAAAGCGGGTCTTGCCGCATCCCGTCGGGCCCTTGAGCAGCATCGGAAGCCGTTGCTCATGGGCGTGGCGGAAAAGCTCGCATTCCGAACCTACGGGTTCGTAATAGGGTATGGAGTCCGCGCTGTCCCGGGGTGATTCCCTCATGGGTTGCATAAAGCGTTACCTCTTGAGAAGAAAACGCGCCCCGAAATGGGGCGCGTTCTGATCATGCATTGTCCTTCGGGCTGCTTGAGGCGGGAATCTCCTCCCGTGCTTTCCCAAAGACGGCCCAGAGGAACATCAGGACACCGATCGCCATGGCCACACCGGAACCCAGGCGCATGAAGTAGAACAGTTCAAGCTGGCTCTGGATTTCCATGAAGTTCATGCCCAGCACTCGCTGCAGGTGGGTCTGTACCACGCCCGCAAAGGTCAGGGTGAAGGTCATGAAGCACATGGCGCTGGTCATGATCCAGAAGGACCACATGTTGAGCACCTGGTTGTAGGGCTGACGGCGCAGCATCTGCGGCATGGCGTAGGTGATCACGCCCAGGATCAGCATCACGTAGGCGCCGAAGAACGCCAGGTGGCCATGGGCCGCGGTGACCTGTGTGCCGTGGGTGTAGTAGTTGATCCAGTGCAGGGTGTGCATGAAGCCCCAGACCCCGGCGCCGAAGAAGGCGATGGTGGCACAGCCCAGCGTCCACAGCATGGCGGCCTTGTTCGGGTGATTGCGGCTGCCCTTCCAGAACATGTAGAAGGCGAACACCACCATGGCGAAGAAGGGGATCACCTCCAGGGTCGAGAAGATGCTGCCGATGGGCTGCCAGTAGGCCGGCGTGCCGATCCAGTAGTAATGGTGGCCGGTCCCCAGCAGGCCGGAGAAAAGCGACAGGCCGACGATGACATAGAGCCATTTCTCGATGATCTCGCGGTCCAC
>SLIH01000040.1 GCA_007135745.1 Halomonas sp.
GCATCACGGCCGGTCATGCAGCACTCGGGCTGTTCGACTGCGTCCAGATGGCGGGTGTCGGGGGGAAGATTCCAGACCAGCCAATGGGTCAATGGCCCCAGGGGGGAATCCAGATCCTCAAAAACCAGAGCCAGTGAGCGGGCTTCTTCCGGTACATTCTCGATGTCCAGAGGCGGCAGATCGTTCTCGCCCATGGCGCTGTAGCGCCAGGGTATTTCCTCGCCGTCTTTGAAAGCTGGGCTTGTCAGTTTCATGACCTTGTTCCCGGGTGCCTGTTGAGTGTGCTTTTTCAGCGCCTGAAGCTTTTCTCACTTTACCGATTTGTAAAGTTGGGGTGTAGGGGCAGGGCCATTTTCTCAATGGACATTAACGCCAGGGATCTGGGCGTGTCTTTACATAAATTGGGAATAAGGAAAGGCTTTAACGTTGATGGTTCAGGGTTTCACATTGTTACCTTCCAAATACTGACCAAAACGTGACAGGCGGTTATATTTAGCAAAGGAAAATATAATTACCTGTTGTGTTAGCGGAGGTGGTTTTGAAGACCGTAGTCCCGCATTCGAATGTGCCGCCGAGAGTCGCCCTCCCGAGAAAGGGTTCGAGGCTTCCCGTCATTCTAACGGCCTGTCTCTTCGCGCTGATTCTGTTTCCCCAGCAGGTTATGGCTCTGGTCAGTGTCAATATCGGCGGCAATATAACGGGGCTTGAAGGTGATGGCGTCACGCTGGAACTCCGACTGGATCCCCTTTCGGATTTGAACCAGACGCTTGAGCGTACCCAGAATGGTGACTACTTTTTCGACACTCTGAATATAACATCCACCCTCAGTTATGAAGTAGTGGTTGTCGAGGCACCTGACGCGCCCAGCCAGAGCTGCACCGTAGAGAACGCAGAAGGAATCATTGAAGTCCTTACGCAAACCATAGATGACGTCGATGTCACCTGCGTTACAGATGAGTTCACCATTGGCGGCACAGTCAGTGGGCTGGCAGAGGGTACAGAGCTGGTGCTGCGAAACAACGATGAAGAGCTTACGGTAGTCAATAGCGGCAGCTTCACCTTTCAGGACTCCCTGCTGGACCTGAGTCCGTATGACATTGAGATAGTGAGCGAGCCAACTGAGCCGAGCCAGAGCTGCTCGATTACCAACGGCTCGGGCGTACTCAGTGGCAGGGACGTCAACGATGTCGAAATCAGCTGTGAAATCGATCAATTCAGTATCGGGGGCACGGTCACTGGTCTCGCTGATGATGCCCAGGTGGTGCTTCAGAACAACGGCGGTGATGACCTGGTAGTGAATGGCAATGAGCCCTTCACCTTCACGGCGGAACTGTTTGATCTGAACGAGTACGAAGTGACGGTTCTGAGCGAACCGACGGAGCCGAGTCAGAGCTGTGCGGTAACCAACGCCTCGGGCGTGCTCAGTGGCGCGAATGTGACCGATGTGGACGTCACCTGTGTCACGGACACCTTCAGTATTGGCGGTACGATCAACGGCCTGGATGAGCGAACCGAATTGGTGCTGCAGAATAACGGTGGCGATGATCTGGTGTTGGGAAGCGATGGTGACTTTGCCTTCGGGAATGCCCTGGAGGATCTCAGCAGCTATAACGTCACGATACTGAACGAACCGACGGAGCCCAGCCAGAGCTGCGCGGTAAGCAACGCTTCGGGTGCGCTGAGTGGGGCGAATGTCACCGACGTGGAAATCAGCTGTATCACGGACACCTTCAGCATCGGAGGGACCGTAAGCGGTCTGGCGGAGGGCGCTGCGGTGGTATTGCAGAACAACTCTGGCGATGATCTGCCGGTGAGCAGTGACGGCGATTTTACGTTCCCCACGGAGTTGGATGACCTAACGGGTTATGAAGTGACGATACTCAGCAATCCGACTGATCCAGAGCAGGTATGCTCGGTCCAGAACGCATCGGGCCTGCTCAGTGGTTCGAGCGTCACGGATGTCGAAGTCACCTGTGCCGATGAGCTTCTGACGGTCGGCTTTGACAGTCAGGGGGGCAGTTCAGTGGAGCCCATCAGCCAGCCCCTGAATACAACCGTCACGGCTCCGGAAGGGCCCGTTCTGGAAGGGTACAGCTTCGAGGGCTGGAATACGTTGCCGGACGGCACCGGCACGACCTATCTCGAGGGCGATACCTTTACTCTGTTGGAAGAGTTGGTCCTGTACGCACAGTGGGAGCTTCTGACCTTTACGATTACCGCCACCAGCAACGACGGTGGCTCTGTCTCTCCGGTGGAGCAGCTTATTGACTACGGGGAAGCGGCATCGTTCACCATAATCCCGGATGAAGGCTATGAAATCGGCAGTGTCACGGGTTGTGGGGGCTCCCTGGAGGATGGGAGTTTCGTGACCGAGTTGATCACTGTTGACTGTCTGGTGGAGGTCATTTTTGAGGAGATCCTGTCGGACGAGGATCCGTTCACCGTGGAATTTTTCGACAGTGCTGGTGCCCCCTTGGGTGGCCACCCGGTGGCTGTGGGTGAAACCCTGAGCGTTCTGGTCAGCGATGCCAGCGGCGCCGTGCGGATCGCCGGTGACGTTATCAGGGGTGGGGATCCCGAAGCACTGATTGAGGCGACCGAAGGTGTGCTGTTCGACCCGGACGTTGACGTGCCGGTGATGACAACCCTGTCCGAGGATTCCTTCTACTTCCGGGTTGAGCGTGGTGGGGTCTTCCGGCTTGCCTTTATGGATGCTGACGATGATCTGGTGGAAAAAGAGCTGGAAGCGCTGCCGCAGGTTGGCTTTACCGGTATGGCCCAGCCCGGAACAGCGGGTGAGCCCCTGAGGGTGCGTGTGAGGCTTTACGGTGAGCCGGCGGAGTATCCCGTTCGTGTTCCCTATGAAATCAGCAACCCGGAACTGTTGGAGACTTCGGATCTGGGCGCCACGGGAGAAATGGAATTCCGGGCGGACGATGACGCCATGAAAGAGTGGGAACTGGTTCCTCTGTCTGAGGAAGGGATTGTTGAAATCACCCTGGGGACCGACGAGGACCCGGATGAGGTTTTGCCTGGCTCACTGGATCCTTACCGCATTGAGTTGAGACCGGCCACTGAGCTCAGCCCGCGCGCAAGCATGAGCATTGAGCAGCACGGTGCCAGCGTGGCCGATCCCGTTGTCGATGCCAATGATGATATTCATCTGCGGGTCAGTGAAGGCTACGATTACGACTGGAGTGAATCCGATCCGGCGCTGGGCCTTACTGGCCTTGGCGAGCAGGAAGTGAGCATTCCCAGTGAGGTGCTGGTGCTGAATCAGGGCGAGGTACTGTTCGCGCGGGTTCGGGTGTCCGATATCGACGACCCGCAACGCAGTGTCATTCTGGAGAGGCCACTGCATATCCTCAATGAATCACCGCAGGCCTATACGGCGCTGGTGCGGGAGCGGCTATCTGCAGAACAGATTACCGTCTGTGAGCAAACCAGCCGCCATGAAGTCTGTGCCCATGCCAATGAACATACCGTGCTGAGCGTACCCCGGGGCTATCACTTGCTTCCCGGGATGACGGCGCATCGGGCGTCCTTTGATCACAACGAATTCGGCCTGGCCATTCAGGCGGAAGAAGACCTCAGGGATGCCCAGGGGGGGGAACTGCTCAACTTCATCCAGTATGACCCGGAGTATGAGTCACTTGGGTTTACGGTGGATTTCCGGATCGACTATCTGGTCGCGCCGGGTGAGATTGTTCCTGTCGTTATTCCACTGCCGGAGGGCGAGCGCATCCCCGATGGAGCGGTCTGGAGAAAATGGACTCCGGATACTGGCTGGCATGATTTTGTCGAGAATGACCACAACCAGTTGGCGTCCGCGCCACGCCATCTGACGGGCGATTGTCCCTGGGTCGGTTCCGGGCTCTGGACGCCGGGGCTGGATGAAGGGGACCATTGCATCCGATTGATGCTGGAAGACGGCGGCCCCAATGACTCCGATGGTCGAGCAGACGGCACAATTCTCGATCCAGGTCATCTGGCCCAGGGGGTCGAGCCGCCTGAATTTGAAGAAACAGCACCAAAGAGCAGCAGCCGCTCCGGCAGTAAATTCTACGGCTGTAGCCTGTCAGGCCAGGGAAAACCTGATCCGACACTGCCTGTTTTCCTGATGCTCGCGTTGATTTACCTGTGGCAGTCCAGGTCGCGGGCTGGAACAATCAGGCGGGTGTCGGTCTGATCGCCACCAGGCGTCGTGCCGGCGGAATCGCCATGAATACCAGCAGGGCCAGCGCCAGCCATTCCAGAGGCGGTGGGAACAGCTCGCTGGCCGCCCCCACCTGAGCAACCACATTGATACCCGCGGAAGTGACCAGCTGATCCACGCCCAGGCCCACCAGCACGGTGGTGGTGATGACGCCGAGGAGATAGAGCGCCAGAGCGCTGTTGCCCATTTCGCGACGCAGAATGCCCAGTGTCGCGAGGCTGGTCACCGGGCCGGCAATAAGGAAAACCAGTGCCGCGCCGGGAGAGACACCGGCCATCAGCATGCCGGCCCCGATGGGCGTGGCCGCAGCGGCACAGATATACATGGGGATACCGATGACCGCAAGGAGCAGTATTGCCCCCAGGCCCGTGCCGTAAGTCGCCATGGCTTCGGCGGGTACCATGGTAACCAGTACGCCGGCAATAACCAGGCCCCCCAGCATCCAGGGCGCGATGTCATCCAGAAGGTCGCTGAAGGCATAGCGAATGCCGCCTTTCACCTGTTGCCAGAGCGGTTCGTTTTCCGGCTCCGCTGTGTCCGTCTGCTCTTCACAGCATCCACCGGTGTTGCAGCAATCGGCTTCCTGCGCGGGCGTAGTCGCGCCGCCGGAGGAGGTTGTCGAGTTCCCGAAGCGGGCCATCAGCAGCCCGGTACTGATGGCTGTGACGATGGCGCCCCCGATCCGGCTCAGGAGCATGAAAGGTCCCAGCAACGCGTAGGTCAGGGCCACGGAATCCACTCCGATGCCGGGCGTGCTGATCAGGAAGGCCGCGGTTGGCCCACGCCCGGCGCCGCCGCGATGGAGTGTGAGCGCCGTGGGAATGGCGCCACAGGAGCATAGGGGAAGGGGTGCGCCGATGATGGCGCCACGGGATATGGAAGCAACTCCGCTTCCACCCAGCCAGCGCTCCAGCAATGAATGAGGGACCAGTGGTTTGATCAGGCCGGCCACAAGCAATCCGAGCAGCAGCCAGGGCGCTGCTGACAGCGCGATTTCCAGAATACCTGTGAGTAGATCCATCAGATGCCGAAGGTTTTATTGCCTGTGGGTGACCTGAACCGTGATGGCTTGCGTTTCTCCTGCCCAGACTAACTGATTTGCGGCGAACCAACCACGATCAGGAGTCTGCGTTTCAGACTCCTGATCAGTAAAGCTTTGATTCACTAAGGCTCATTATAAAGCCGGGAGGATCAAAGCTGTCGGCCCGGGCGGAGTGCCAATAGCGCTTGAACAGTTCGTGTTCCGGACAGTCATCAATCAATGAGCCCGGTTCGATGAAGTTGAAAAGCTCCTGGTAGGACCGTACTTTATTGACCGATATACGCCGCATGATGTGCTCGGGACCGAACTCCTGGGGGTCGTTCAAACCGGCCGAGCCCAGCATGTTGGCCAGTGCCTTCACTGTGTTGCGGTGGAAGTTGTAAACCCGTTCGCTCTTGTCCCCCACATCCAGTTTGGAGCCACGCCGGGGATCCTGGGTTGCCACACCACTGGGGCAGTGGTCCGTATGGCAGTTGAGTGCCTGGATACAACCGAGCGAAAACATGAATCCCCGTGCCGCATTGCACCAGTCCGCGCCCAGGGCCAGCGCCCGGGCAATATGGAAGGCCGAGGTGATCTTGCCCGCCGCGCCAATGGCAACGCGGTCCCGCAGGTTGATTCCGACCAGGGTGTTATGCACCAGCAACAGGGCCTCGTTCAGCGGTTCGCCCAGTCGGTTGATGTATTCCAGGGGTGCCGCACCGGTTCCCCCTTCACCGCCGTCCACAACAATAAAATCCGGATGGGTTCCGGATTCCAGCATCGCTTTGGCCAGGGCGAACCACTCCCAGGGATGGCCGATAGCCAGTTTGAACCCCACCGGCTTCCCTTCTGAAAGCTCCCGCAGCCTTTCAATGAACGCCATCAGTTCCAATGGCGTATCGAAGGCACTGTGGCGGGCCGGTGAAATGACATCTTCGCCCATGGGCACATGGCGGGCCTCGGCGATCTCGGCCGTTACCTTGGCGGCTGGCAATATGCCGCCATGGCCGGGTTTGGCACCCTGGGAGAGCTTTATCTCGATCATTTTCACCTGATCGAGGCGGGCATTACGTGCAAAAAGCTCCTCGTTGAAGCTTCCGTCCGGATGCCGGCAACCGAAGTATCCCGAGCCGATTTCCCAGACCAGATCGCCTCCCGGGGCCAGGTGATAACGGGATATGGAGCCTTCGCCGGTGTCATGATAAAAACCACCCATGCGCGCCCCGGTATTCAGGGCAAGGATGGCGTTGGCGGAGAGGGAGCCGAAACTCATGGCGGATATGTTGAAAACATTGACTCTGTAGGGTTGCGCGCGCTCGGTACCGACCGTGACCCGAAAGTCCGTGTCGGTTATTTCCAGTGGGCGCAGTGAGTAGTTCAGCCACTCATAGCCTTCCTGATACATCGGCAGCAGCGATCCGAAAGGGCGTTTGTCGAGCACGTTCTTGGCCCGCTGATAGACGATGTTGCGCTGCTCCCGGGAAAACGGCACTTCTTCATTGTCCGATTGGACAAAGTACTGCCGTATCTCCGGGCCGATGGATTCCAGGAAGTACCGAAAATGGGCCAGTATCGGATAGTTGCGGCTTACAGTGCGTTTGCGCTGGATCAGGTCGCGGCTGCCGAGAAGAAACAAGGCAGCGAACACGAAGGCGGCAAGCGCCCAGAAGGGCCCGCTTGGCGCCAGGGGAAGTGTCACAAGTAAGCCCAGGAGGCTCGCTGCGTAGGGCAGGTAGCGCAGTGGCAGCAAAGAGGCTCGATGCATTACTTCACCTTGTTCGCAGGTCAGGCTCAGAGGACTGACGCGCATTGGGTCCCGATGTTTCAGTAATCATATAGCATCACTCGCGCCAGCGGCGAGGAGGTGGCCTCACAATTGCCAGGAAGCCTCGGCGTGGCTCATCATGTTGGAATGTCGACTGTGTAATGCGCGACTGAAGCTGTTGTCCATAGGCTGTCGTGATCTCAACAAAGCAGGGAAACATCAATGAGCAATATCGACTGGGATCTGGCCCCATTGATCGCCGGACTGAAAGAGCAACGCCAACGCTGGCGTAAGGCACGCCAGAGGGATCCGGACGAGAAGGGCCGGGAGTTTCCCTCGGTGGAAGTGCTGCAGGAAGTGGTGCAGGGGCTGACGGAGGCGCTTTTCCCCATGCGACTGGGCCCCTGGGATCTTCACGCGCGGGCGGAGGATCACTTCATTGGCTACACCCTGGATCGCACCCTGAGCGCCCTCCACGAGCAGGCCATGCTGGAGCTTCGCTGCTGCGCGGACCGCTACGACTCCATCGCCGAACGCCGGGATGACGCAGCTCGTATTGTCCATGAGTTTTCACGCCAGCTCCCCCAGATCCGGGGCATGCTGGACCTGGACGTGGAGGCCGCTTTCAAAGGAGACCCGGCGGCGCGCAACATGGACGAGGTGCTGCTCTGCTACCCGGGCGTGCACGCCATTATCTATCACCGCCTGGCCCATGCACTGTTCCAGCTGGGGCTTCCGCTGACGGCCCGGATTATTGCCGAAATCTCCCATTCCGACACCGGCATCGACATACACCCCGGCGCCACCATCGGCGAGAGCTTCTTCATTGATCACGGCACCGGTGTGGTGGTGGGCGAGACCTGCATCATTGGGGCCCGCGTGCGCCTTTATCAGGCGGTAACCCTGGGTGCCAAGCGCTTTGATCGGGATGAAGATGGCGAACTGCTGAAAGGCTACGAGCGCCACCCCGTGGTTGAGGATGACGTGGTCATCTACGCTGGCGCCACACTGCTGGGGCGGGTCACCATTGGTAAAGGCTCAATCATTGGCGGTAACGTCTGGCTCACTCACAGCGTGCCCGCCAACAGTGTGATCACCCAGGCGGATTCGGAAGAGCAATAGCCGCTCAGGCGGCCTCAAAACGCTGTTGCAGCCAGGCGATGATGTCGTCGGACTCGTACAGCCATTCGTCCTGCCCCTGCTCATTGTGAATACGCAGGCAGGGCACTTTGATGCGACCGCCCTCCTGCTCCAGCGCCTGGCGATGCTCGGAGTTGTCTCGGGCATCGCGGATGGGAATATTCAGGTTAAGCCGGGCCATCTCCTTGCGCACCTTGATGCAGAAAGGGCAGGCCTTGAACTGGTAAAGCGCCAGATCCTGACAGGCCCGATCCACCTCCTTCTGATCCTCCGCTGGACGATCGATGGCTGCGGGCGTACTCAGTTTTTCACTGATCAGCATGATCGGCGTCAGCACCAGCCTGAGTGCACGAAAGAAATAACGGATGATGATTCGCATGAAAATGCCTTATCGAGCAGAAGTGAAGGGCGGATGATAACAGAGAAGGAAGCTGGAGCGCCTCAATCCTTCTCACTGAAAAACAACTCCTGAAGCTTCTGCCCGGGACTCTCCGCCCGCATAAAGGATTCTCCCACCAGAAAGGCATGAATCCCCTGTTCGCGCATCAAACGCACATCCGCCTGGCTATGAATCCCACTCTCGGTCACCGTCAGCCGATCCCCGGGCACTCGCTTGTGCAGCCCCAGCGTCGTATCGAGATCCACCTCAAAGGTATGCAGATTGCGGTTGTTGATCCCCAGCAGCGGCGTTTTAACCTGCAGTGCCGCTTCCAGCTCCTTCTCGTTGTGTACCTCCACCAGCACATCCATGCCGAGCTCCCGGGCCAGGCCAGCGAGTTCCTGCATCTGGGTCAGTGACAGGCAGGCGGCGATCAGGAGGATGCAGTCGGCGCCAGCAATGCGGCTCTCGTGGATCTGGTATTCATCGACCATGAAATCCTTGCGGATGGCCGGCAGCTTGCAGGCATTACGGGCCGCCATCAGGTCCGCTTCGCCGCCCTGGAAGAAGTCCCGGTCAGTCAGAACGGACAGGCAGGCCGCGCCATGGGCCTCGTAGTCCTGGGCAATGCCAGCCGGATCAAAAGGGTCACGCAGCACGCCCTTGCTGGGGGAGGCCTTTTTGATTTCCGCGATGACGGCCGGGTCTCCGGCATCAACGCGCGCCTGAAGTGCGCGGGCAAAGCCCCGGGTATCGGGCTGGTCCCGCGCCTCGGCCCGGCACTCATCCGGCGGCAGGCGCAGGCGGCGTTCGGCGATTTCTTCATGCTTGCGGGCGACAATGCGCCGCAGCACCGTGGGGGTATCGTTGGTATCAGACATGGTTCAGTCCAGACAGCGGCTGAAATCGGAAAGTTCCTGGATCTTGGCTCGGGCCAGACCACTGCCAATGGCATCGGCCGCCATATCCATGCCTTCCTTCAGTGTGGAGGCCAGGTCGGCGGCATAGATGGCTGCACCGGCGTTGAGAATGATGATGTCACGGGCTTTCTCTGTGCGCTCATCATGCCCACGGCCAAGTGCGGCCTGAATCAGTTCCAGGGATTCGGTGTTGCTGGTGACCGTCAGGTCGTTGAGCGTGCGGGATTCGATGCCGAAATCCTCGGGACAGATCTCATATTCATGGATCTCACCATTCTTAAGCTCAGCCACGCTGGTGGCATTGGCCAGACTGATCTCATCCAGCCCGTCCCGGGAATGGACCACCAGAATATGTTCACTACCCAGACGCTTGAGCA
>SLIH01000026.1 GCA_007135745.1 Halomonas sp.
ACCTTCTACGGCATCCTGCTGGCAAATCTTATCTTCAAGCCGATTGCAGTGAAACTGGAGCGTCGGACCGAGGAACGGGTTGTGCTCATGAACATGGTGATGGAAGGCGTTTCCCTGATGGCGGAACGCCGTAATCCGGTGTTGATCCGTGAGACGCTGAAATCGTTTATGGCGCATTACCCGGATGAGCTTCGTGAAACTGGAATTGGCTCGGCGGAGGGAGCCCAGTGACGGAAGAAGCAGTCGAGTCTCGCCCCCGACGCCAGCCTGCGGACATTGAACCACCAAAGAACTCGGAGGAAGGCGAAGCCTGGCTGGTCACCTACCTGGATGTAATTACCCTGGTACTGGTGTTTTTTGTGGTGTTGCTGACGTTTGCTGATTTCACCGAATCCGACGTCGAGGTGGACGAGCCAACCCCCGAAAGCCCCGCTGAGACTTTCCCCGAACCCGAACCAGAGCCCGCCCCGGAACCTGAACCCATGATTGAGGCGCTCAGCCTGCACGACCCGGTAACCGGAATCGACGTTATATCCCAAGATGATCGGATTACACTGCACATTGGTGAACAGCTGCTGTTTGAATCCGGGGAAGCTGGCCTGATGGATGAGGGAGAGGATGTTCTGGCAGATATTGCCGAGACGCTCGCGCAGTTTGCTCACCCCATTTCCGTGGAAGGCCATACCGACAATGTGCCCATAGCCACCCTCGCCTTCCCGTCAAACTGGGAACTGTCCGCGGCGCGTGCGGCCTCAGTTCTACGTCACCTGGCGAATGAGGGTATCGCTCGCGAGCGAATGCGGGCCGTGGGATACGCCGATACTCAACCAGTAGCGGAAAATGCCACCGCCGAAGGCCGAGCCCGTAACCGTCGGGTGGAGCTGGTTATTCATCTGGAGGGTGGGGAGGAAAAGCCGGTTCCAACGGATGCATGGCCAGAATAGAGAGCTATTCCAACCTCCTTTCCCATCAGGCAAACATTCATTGACGGATTTTCCCGTCTCAGGGTTCCCAGCCTGACACCATCGGAAACAATTCAATACCACGGAAACATTATGGAACCGGGAAACCACGGACAGCAGTGCCTGAATGGCCAAGAATAGGATCAAGGACCAAAACTCGAACAACCTGAGGCACATGAGGAGCCCCCACTATGACATCTGCGTTGTCCAAAGCCATTTCCAGCAGTTGCATGGTCATCGCGTTCTGCCTGTCTTTCTCGAGCCTTCCGGCCCTCGCCGGGGAATACCAGGGCATTGCCCGGGTGATCATCAGCTCTGGCGACGTCGTTGCCGAGAGCAAGAACGAACCCGCCCGCAAACTCGGCCGGCGCGCCCAGCTCCATATGGGCGACACCGTAAAAACCGGAGAGAACAGTAAGGTCAAGCTTCGGTTTGTTGACGACGCCATTGTGGTACTGGACGAAAACAGCGAGCTGGTCATAGAGCAATACCGCTACCAGCACGACGCACGCAGTAACAGCACGGTGATGCGGCTTGTGGACGGTGGATTCCGCACCATCACCGGCCGTGCCGCCCAGCAGAATCCTGAAGCCTATGAGCTCAACACCACCCTGGCCACCATCGGTATTCGCGGCACGGATTACGAGGTATCGCTGGAGGACGGCGTTCTGAGCGTTGCAGTCTGGTCCGGGGGCGTGCGCCTGAGCAACGAGGCAGGTCAGCTGGATCTGGGCGCTGATGTGAAGCACCGGTTCGGGGTTGTACCCGGTCCCGAAAAGGCACCTCGCGGACAACACCAGCTTCCCGAACCACTGCACGAAGCGTTGCCCTTTGAGGCCACGTCCGCCCTTGATGGCGATTCAGACCTGACCACATTGGATTCAGACTTCAATTTTTCAGCTTTGAAGGACGACCTTTCCGAAGCGGGGCTCGATGATGATTTAGCCTTGGATTTAATTCTAGAAGCCAGGCTCCAGGATCTTGTCAGTCTCGACGATCTTGATTTAGCCCATCTCGATGAAGTTGACCTCACAAGTTTCCAGGACCTTGCCGAGCTGACCGAGGATGTCATCGAAGAAGCGAGGAGTTCGCTGGATGAAAGCAAGGGACTGCCCGACGAGATGCCCCTGGAAACCCTTGAGGACATGACAATAAAACTCGAAGAGGCCCTTGAGAATGAACTGCCCTTGCGACGGTAACCGCCGTCGCAAGGAATGCTCGCCTCGCTCCACTGTTGTGATACATTGATCTCTCCCGGCAGGCTGGACGCCTGAATCGTCGATTCCAGCTTCGGTCCCGACCGTCCGTTACGGAGAGACGAACAATGAACATGCGCCCTTCCCTGTGGTTCCCGCTCAGTCTGATCCTCCTTCTGTCAGGGTGCGCTCTGTTCGAGGACGAAATGGAGCGGCGAACGCCCCAGGCGTCGGTAGAGGGTACCCGACTTGCCGGTCTGAGCTTTGATTCCGTAGACCTGCTGGTGGATGTGCGCATCGATAATCCGAATGCCGTTGGCGTGCAGTTGGCGGGACTCAACTATGATCTGCGTCTGGACGGCGAACGGGCGCTTTCCGGGGAAAGCGATGCACGCTCCGAGATCCCGGCCCGGGACAGCGGAACCCTATCGGTGCCCATCACCCTTGGTTTCCAGGAGCTGTACGACCGCATTGACGGACTGCGTGGCAAGGACAGCGTCGACTATGCCGTGGACCTGGGCATCGACGTCGACGTGCCTCTGCTTGGTGTGAGGCGGATTTCGGCCAGCACCTCCGATACGCTGCCGTTGCCGAAAGTCCCCCGCGTGTCCCTGGGGGATGTTCGCGTCGACCGCCTGGGCCTGTCAGGAGCACGCATGCTGGTAGACCTTGGTGTAGAGAACCCCAATGGCTTTGGTCTCAACCTGGATGCCCTGCGCTACAGCCTCAATGTGGAGGGGCAGGACTGGATCAGCGGCATGATGGAAGAGACGGCCCGGGTTGCCTCCAATGACAGCACGACGCTTACCATCCCGGTCGATCTGGATTTTGCTTCTCTCGGTTCGGGACTCTATCGCATGCTCACCGAGAACCGCATGCTGGACTATCAACTCCAGGGCAGCCTGACTGGCACAGCCGGGGAAAGCCGACTCGGTCAGTTTGAACTCGACTTTGAGGATCTGGGGAACTTCAGGCCTGGCCGATAACCCGAGACTTCACTGGCAGTCGGTGATCCGTTAAGCGCCAACGGCGTACAGATTTTGCAAGGTCGTAGTACCCATAGATTCCCAGCGAGGAGCCGTCATGGGGTTCAGCCTTGTGCAACCCAAACTCAAAAGCCGGCGCTTTTCCGCTCCTTTTGCAATCAGTCTGATTCCATTCCTTTGGCTGGGTGCGGAACTGTCACGGCTGTTCACCCTGGACGGCTATCAGTTTTCTGCCCTATGGCCCGTCGCGGGTCTATTCCTTGGCGTGGCGCTGGCCCGTGGCCCGTGGCCCAACAACGCTGGCGTTGCTGGTTCCGCTTTTCCTGCTTTGGCTACTCTACCGGGTTGCTACCCGTGGACAGTCACGTGGAAGATCCGGGGCATTATCTCGGTGCCGCCCGCGAAGCCTGCCGGAAGGCCCGCAAACAGACGCCTCGTATACATCTGGTGGACGACACAACGAGTTTGGTCAATTCATCCGTGACATGCTCAACAACCCGGCTGACCAGGCCATGGTCCGTGCGGTAACCACCGTTGCGCGTCAGATGGGACTTCATACGGTAGCGGAATTTGTTGAAGATGACGCAATGGTCGAGAAGCTGGTCGATCTGGGCGTGGATTACTCCCAGGGTTTTGGTGTTGGCCGCCCTGTGTTGCTGCAGAAGCTTATGCAACACACCACCGTAACGAATTGAGCAGGCACCACAACGGCCAACATCTGCTACCCTCTTTCTTTAATCATGCGAGGAGGTGGGAATGTCTGAAGATCCCCTGAAGGCGCTGTCTGATTTCGCCAGCGAGGCCCATGCACGCATCCAGAAAGCCCACCAGCACATCAACCCGATCGTGGAAGTGCGTCGCGGCATGCGCGACGTCGGCATTCCCGCGGATGCCATGACCATTGACTGCCTGCGCACGCGCCGGCGCATCATGCTGGTGTTGCATGATGAGGACCCCGGCGTTGTACTTCACCAGTTTGTGACCATGGACGATGAGCTGAGCATGGATTTTCGTCGCCTGCCTCTGTCCGAGGTGACAGCTCAGACACTGTTTGACTGGATGGAAGATTACTTCTCCGACGATTCACCGCAAGGCCAGTCGCACTAGTCTCCGGCAGGCCCACTGCGCTGCAGCTGACAGGGCATGATGGATATCCTCATCTGGCTTCTCGCCATTCTTCTGATCCTCATAGGCCTGGCAGGCTTGATATTACCTGCACTGCCCGGCCCGATTGTACTCTTTGCCGGACTCTGGGCCGCTGCCTGGGCGGAGAGCTTCGCATTCGTTGGCATGAAGACGCTGGTTGCCCTGGGACTACTGGCTTTGCTGGCCCATCTGGCGGATTTTGTCGCCGGAGCGCTGGGCGCACAACGCTCCGGGGCCTCGTCACGGGCCGTGGTGGGTGCAACACTCGGCGCCGTCGTCGGGCTGTTCTTTGGGTTGCCGGGGCTGGTGCTGGGGCCTTTCATCGGGGCCGTCATCGGCGAACTGTCGTCGCGCTGGGATCTGGCCGCGGCAGGCCGCGCTGGTTGGGGTGCAACCATTGGCCTGGCGCTGGGCATCGCGGCCAAACTGATGTTGGGCATCGTAATGGTGAGTGTGTTTCTGGTGGTGCGGTTCCTCTAGACGCCGTTGTCCGTTCACGACATATTATTTTCTTCCTATCGGCGTTAAGCTGAGAATTGATGCTTCGATTCCCATAATAATCCCAACAACCCGAACAAGTGACAGGAGCCGGCAATGGCCACCAGTTTCCAGGATGAAGCGATACAACCCGTGGATGATTTTCGCAAAGGCCGTAAAGAGAAGATCCCTGAACGACGCCAGGAGCTTTTGCGCGAGGCGGCGCGGGCCTTCGGTGACCGCATGCGTGCGGGGCCGCAGGTGCGGGCATTCAAGAGTGTGCCGCTGGTGCGGGCACCCTACCCGGCACACTATGGTTTCCTGGATGTGCCCCGCTGGCAGTTTCCCTTCATTCACATACTCAACCGCATGTTCATTGTGCAGGTCGACACCTCCGCGGGCATGCGCACCCTGCTGCTTTCACCTTCCTGGGTGGAAGGCAGCCGCGCAACACCTTTTTTCGCGCGACTGGAACGGCGCATGGGCCCTTTACGCGGTATCGGGCGACGCCTGATGGCACCGGCCTACAACACCGTGGAGCAGGCCGTGGCGGACGCCGGGCTGCAGCCGGAAGACATCGACTACATCAGCTACGATCACATGCATACGCAGGATGTGCGCCACTGGCTGGGCGGCGAAGGGCACGAGGCCTATTTCCCCAACGCTCGCCTGCTGATCATGCGCGAAGAGTGGGAATCCTGTCAGGGGCTGATCGCGCCCCAGAAAGAATGGTACGTGGAGGCCGGCATGCGTGGTGTGCCGAAAAACAAGGTGGTGATTCTGGACCAGGACGTGTGCATCGGCGACGGGTTGGCGCTGATCAAGACACCGGGGCATACGGTGGGCAATCACAGCTTTGTGGTGAACACGCCGGATGGTGTCTACGTCATCAGCGAAAACGGCGTGGGACCGGACTGCTACGCGCCCAACCATTCCCGGATCAAGGCCTTCCGCCGCTACTACGAAAACACCGGCAAGGAAGTGGTACTCAACGGCAACACCCTGGAAGGCGGCCTCGACCAGTACATTTCCATGCTCATGGAAAAAGAGATGGCCGGCCCCTCACCGGTGGATCCGAACTTCCCCAATGTCTACAACTCCTCGGAATTCACCGCCTACAGCCTGTTCCCCGGGCACCAACCCTCGCTTACCGTAGGTGAGAAGCGCTTCGGTGCCATTGAACGCCCGGCACAGCGCAAAAAGGCGGCGGCTTAAGTTGATCATTTTCTCTCCCCGGTGACGCCGGGGGGTATCCGGTCGAAAAGCAAATCGATAAGGGATCCGTCATGCGCTTTATCACGCTGTTAATCATTACTCTGGGGGTGGCGACCGCGCAGGCCGACTCTATCCCCGACTACCCCTACCCCGTTGATGAATACCGCTTCGACAGCCAGCGGCAGACACTGTCCATGGCCTATATGGACGTGAAGCCGGAGCGGGAACCTGAAGGCGTCGTTGTGCTCATGCATGGCAAGAACTTCAACGGTGCCTATTGGGGACAGACCATCGACTTTCTCAAAGACCAGGGCTACCGCGTGGTGGTCCCGGACCAGATCGGTTTTGGTCGTTCCAGTATGCCCAAACGCTATCAGTTCACCTTCGATCAGTTGGCCGCCAACACACGGGGCCTTCTGGAGCATCTGGATATCGAGCAGGTCAGTGTCCTGGGGCATTCCATGGGGGGCATGCTGGCAACCCGCTTTGCGCTGCAGTACCCCGACAAAACCGAACACCTGTTAATGCTCAACCCCATCGGTCTGGAAGACTGGCGGGGAATGGGAGTGCCCTATGTGGACATCGACAGCCTCTATGAGAGCGAACTGCAACGCAGCTTCGAAGGGATCAAGTCATACCAGAAAAGCGCGTACTACGACGGCGAATGGAAAGAACGCTACGAGCCCTGGGCGCGTCTTCTGGCCCACCACTATGAAGGCGAGGACGGCGAGCGCTTTGCCTGGAACATGGCCCTGACATCGGACATGGTGCTCTCCCAGCCCGTGGTCTATGAATTCGATCAACTTCAGGTACCCACCACCCTGCTGATTGGCGTCAGGGATCGCACCGCGATTGGTCGTGACCAGGTGGATGACGAGGTGGCGCAGCGCATGGGCGACTACACCACACTGGGCAAGAAGACCGCGGAGCGCATTCGGGAGGCCACACTGGTGGAATTCGACGACGTCGGACACATGCCCCATATCGAGGCTCCGGAACGCTACCTGGAAGCTCTCGGTAAAGAACTGAGGTAAGCCTCCAGACAACCAAGTCTCAAACCGGTAAACGGAGAGGACGTCACTTGACTCACCCCACGCTTGTTGAGTTACCTGAGCGGGCGTTGCCCCACCAAAGTCAAAGCAATGGATGAGGCTCGTTCAGCCATTGCTGGACTTCTTCGATGGGTAATGGGTAGCAAAGCCAGAAGCCCTGGAGCCTGTCGCAACCCATTTCCCTCAAAAGCAGCGCTGTTTGCCTGTTCTCCACGCCCTCCGCAACCAGTTTATACCCCAGCCCCTGCCCCATCTTGATGGCTGTTTCGACAAGGACCTTGGAGCTCTCACTGCTGTCTATGTCCAGGATCAGTGTTCTATCGAGTTTAATCTCGGTTGTCGGCAGTTGCTTCAGATAGGAAAGCGAGGAATAACCGCTGCCAAAATCATCTATGGATATCTGCAGTCCAATCTCGGCCAATTCCCGCAAGGCCACCAAGCCTTCTTCAGGGTCTTCCATGGCCGCGGTTTCCGTCAACTCGATCGTGAGGTGGTCCGCGTCGACCTGATGCCGGTTCAGCGCCGACTGGATCATTTCCCTGAGCGCGCCGGATACCAGGTCACGGGCGGAAATATTAATAGACATCACAAGCTCAGGATGGTCCTTCAACAGTGTCGCCAGGTCACTGACACCCCGCTCAAAAGCCCAGCGAGTCAACTGGGTGATCACCCCCGTCTCTTCCGCCAGGGGAATAAAATTCGCCGGGGAAACCCATCCACGGTCTGGATGATGCCAGCGAATCAGTGCTTCCAGCCCAACAATGTCACCGCTGTTCAGGCAGGCCTTGGGCTGATAATAGAGTTCCGTCTGATTGTTATTCAGGGCCGCTCTCAGGTCAGACATCAGCGTCAGACGACTTTCGCTGTAGATATCATAATCCGGTGAGTAAAACCCGACCTCCTGTCTGCCATGCGGTGCTATCTCCATGCCAACATGAGCATTCCGGATCAACAGTGCGGCATTGTCACCGTGCTCGGGATAGCTTGCGGCACCGAACTTCGGGTGCAGTTCAATCGCCAGATTATCCAGTTGGAGCGGTTTCGATAAGGACCTGAGCGCTTTGTTCAATCCCCTGAAACCATCAGTGACTTCATCCGGCTCCACCAGCAGCCCGAAGGAATCTCCGGAAAGCTGATAGACCAGTTCCTGCCGGCCCTTCTCATCATGCATGCTGTGCACGCCTTGAAGTTGAGCGGCGAGATCAGTCATGTGCCTTGCAATCCGTTTCAGCAGCCGTTCGCTGCGGCTTAATCCCAGCGTGCGGTTGATCTCGTCCAGCCGCGTAACACGCGTCACGCCCACCATATAATGGCCTTGTGGGTTGAGCTGCAATTGCCGGTTGACCATCATCTCAAACCGGTTGCGGTTGGGCAGGCCCGTGACGGGATCGTGGGTCATCGCTTCGGCCAACCGATTATGTGCCTCATGCCGCGCTTTTTCCTGTTCCAGGCTGTCTGCCTGCGCGGCGATTTTATCCTCACGTTCACGATAAAGCCGATCCGCCAGAGCCAGAGTCAGAATAAAGGCTTCGAGACCGGAGCCAATCTGCATGGCGTGCTGGGTCAGGAAGTTTTCCGGGAAAAAACCCATCGCACGCCCTGCTGTGGCCAGCACACCAATCGTGAGAGGGGTCCAGGCAATGGTGAAGAACATCCCCGCACGCACGCCGGAGGCCCAGGTAATAGGGCCAGCCACCAGCAGGAGCGAGAAAAAGAACAGCGCAGAATAGGTCGAGAACTTAATTGCAACGTCATAGCTCAGAACCAGCGCCACGATGAAGTTGAGTATCTCGAAGGCGATCATCGCCCGCATGGCGATGTCCAGCTTCGGGCTGTGGGAGCGGGTCTGCAGAAAGTGCCGGGCAAACAGCACCGAGAACAATGCCAGAATGGGCATTGAAACCAGCAGCATTCGCGAATGAACTTCGGGGTACTGCGGATAGAAGTACTGGAAGCTGTAGCCATGGATCGACCCGAAAAACAGAAGATATCCGGCTATGGCCAGCGCGTAGTACAGATACAGTTTTTCCCGCAGCGTCAGAAACACCGCCAGGTTGATCAGTACTATGACGGTGATGCCTCCATAATAGAAAAAATGCAGGTGCTGCTCGCGGGCCGACGCTTCAAAGAACCTGTTTTCCCGCCAGACCCGAAGGGGAACGATCATGGAGCCATCGGTTTGTACACGCACGTAGACTGTTTTGATCTGTTCGGGCGCCAGATCAAAGCGCACCAGCATATTGGGGTGATCAACTTCGCGGGGATAGAAGGGTCTGCTATCGCCTGTCTGGAACTTATGAAGCTTTTCACCCCGTGAATAAACGAAAAAGGTCACATCGTCGAGTTGGGAATAGGCGAGTTCCCCAATAAAGTTGAGGCTTTCCCCGGTATCGTTTCTGACAGAAAATCGCAGCCAATAGATTGATGAGGTAAGGCCAAAGGTGGCGTTGCCCGTTTCCTCCAACGCCCACTGATCACTCGGCAGTTCAACAATTTGCTCGACGTCCATCTGACCGGCGGCATCTTCCACATACTGGAAATGGGCCTGGATCGGCTGGGACTGCGTCACGGCAATCGGATTGGTTTCTCCGTGGGCAAGACCAAGAAAACTCCAGCACAGGAGAACCAAAACCACACGTAAGACATGAGAAAGAGTCACAATCAGTCAACCAGGTATAACCGCCATAGAGCCCAACCCTTGCATAAAAATCCAGAAGCCGGATTCCTAAGCATTCCTGCTGCTCTATCTCT
>SLIH01000402.1 GCA_007135745.1 Halomonas sp.
ACCGAGGTGGCAAAGACCACCATGTACAGCAGAGCGAGCTGAAAGGTCGATGTTCGAAGCTGACTAAGAATCTTCACGTAGCATGTATCCGGCGCCACGAACTGTATGCAGCAACGGTTTGTCAAAACCCTTGTCGATCTTCGAACGCAGCCGACTGATGTGCACGTCAATCACGTTGGTCTGGGGGTCAAAGTGATAATCCCAAACCTTTTCCAGCAGCATGGTTCGAGTGACCACCTGATCGGCATGACGCATGAGGTATTCCAGCAGGCGGAATTCCCGTGGCTGCACATCGATGGCGACACCGTTGCGTTTAACCGTGCGGGCGAGCAGATCCATTTCCAGATCCGCCACGCGCAGTACGGTCTCTGCCTCTCCACCCTGACGGGTCCGCCGTGCAAGAGCGTCCAGCCGCGCCAGCAGCTCGGTGAATGAGAAGGGCTTGGTGAGATAGTCATCGCCACCACCGCGCAGTCCCTCGACCCGCGCATCAACATCACCCAATGCGCTTAGAATAAGAACCGGCGTCTGATTGCCCGTTGCCCGTATGGTCTTGATGATGTTGAGACCATCCATACCGGGCAGCATCCGGTCGATGATCATCACATCGTAGGAATCCGATGCTGCCATCATCATGCCTTCCTTTCCATCCGTGGCATGATCGACAACATAATCGCTTTCGCGCAGTCCTTTATTCAGATAGGACGCTACGTCCTGATCATCTTCAATGACGAGTACTCGCACCTTTCCTTCCTCCAATAAGCCATCCGTACCGAAACATTAACAGATCATTCGCTGTGGAGGTTACGTTCAAGGCACCTTTCCGGCAAAGTTACCATGTTTTAACGCCTACCCTCCCTGGAGGCCCTGTCGTGCGGGCATCTGGGCGATTAACCCTATAGATTCAATTATCTTCACTTCGCCCCTGGCCACCAGCCGAGCCCTTCGCTGGTACTTCCCAGGGGATGGTATTCGGCACCAACCCAGCCCGAGTACCCCTTCTCATCCAATAGGCGAAAGCATTGTGCCAACGGCAACTGTCCGGTGCCCGGCTCATGACGGCCCGGGTAATCCGCGCACTGGACATGATCAATCATTGGCAGCAGCTGACGCAACCAGGGTTCCGGGTCCCCCTCCATCACGCCCACATGGTACAGATCAAACTGCAGCCGGACGTTGGGTTCATCCAGCTGGCGCACCAGGTCCCGGGCCCGAGCCACATCATCAAGCAGGTAACCCGGCATATCCACGCGGCTGTTGATGGGCTCGACCAGCAGCCGGCGCCCAGCACGCCCAAGCTGCCGGGCGGCCCAGCGCAGATTTTCAGCCAACGTGTCCCAGGCCTGCTGTGACTCCAGTTCGGCAGGCGGGATGCCCGCCAGGCAGTGAACCCGTGGACACTCGAGCGCCTCAGCATATTCCAGCGCCCGCTCAAGACCCCGCCGGAATTCATCCTGACGCCCAGGCATACAGGCGATACCACGCTCGCCGGCATCCCAGTCCCCGGCCGGGGCATTGAAAAGCACCTGACTCAGGCCGGCGTCACGGAGTCGCGCCGCCAGCTCAGGCGCGGGCCATGCGTACGGGAAAAGACACTCCACGCCCTGAAAACCGGCACGGGCGGCCGCGCCAAAGCGCTCGAGGAAAGCATATTCACGGAACAGCAGGGTCAGATTGGCAGCAAATCGTGGCATGGGGTCTGAATTTCCCGTCAGCTGTTGCGGCGCTCAAGTTCAAGCAGAAGACTGCTGTGATCCAGATCGCCATGTCCTGCCTCAAGCAACCGGCGGTAGGCTTCCAGCGTGGAGGCACTGAGCGGCAGATCAAGGCCACAATCCCGCGCCTCGTCAAGGATCATGGTGAGATCCTTGTGCTGAATGCGGGCCGGAGCACCCGGCTCGAAATTTCGGTCCAGCATGCGCTGACCATGCAGCTCAAGAATCCGGCTTCCGGCAAAGCCGCCCATCAGGGCCTGCCGCACAGCACTGGGATCGGCACCGGCGCGCTCGGCAAGCAGCAGCGCTTCGGAAACCGCTCCAATGGTGATGCCGACAATGGCCTGATTGGCCAGCTTGGCGACCTGGCCGGCACCGACCGGGCCAACTCGAGTCACCGTGCCGAGGCATCCCAGAATGGGGCCGAGGCGATCAAGCACTGAAGCGTCACCCCCGGCCATGATGCTCAGCACTGCCTTTTCGGCTCCGACGGTGCCTCCGGAAACCGGCGCATCCACATAGGGTAGCCCCAGTTCGTTCAACCGCTGGCTGTGGGCACGGGCCATGGCGGGCGGAATGGAGCTCATATCCACCACGACCGCGCCGGGTTTCAGCGCCGCCAGTACGGCATCGTCCATGAGCACGGCCTCCACAACATCACCGTTTTCCAGCATGGTGATGACCACATCGGCGTCACGTACGGCCTCTGCAGGTGTTTCGGCGATACGGGCCTGACTTTCAAAGCGCTCCGCCTTGGCCCTCGTACGATTCCACAGGCTCATGGGAAAACCATTCGCCAGCAGATTGGCAGTCATCGGGCGACCCATCAGGCCGATTCCAAGAAAGGCAACGCTGTCATTACGCATTATGGCGCTCCCCGGAAACACGAAAGCCGCTCCGGAGAGCGGCTTCAACCTTTACTGCAGCCGGTGGTCAGGCTGCCATCTGCGCACGAATCTTCTTCATGGCGTTTTTTTCCAGCTGGCGGATCCGCTCGGCGGAAACGCCGTATCTGTCGGCCAGCTCGTGCAGCGTGGCCTTCTTCTCGGACAGCCAACGCTCACGCAGAATATCCTGGCTGCGCTCGTCCAGCTGCTGCAGCGCACCCAGCAATCGCTCGTTGGAATCCTGGGTCCAGTCCGCCTGCTCCAGCTGACGGGCGGGGTCATAGCGCTGGTCATCAAGGTAATGGACCGGCGCCTGCCAGGCCGCGTCTTCATCCTCGTCCATAGGCCCATCGAAGGCCGTATCGCGGGAGGTCATGCGACCTTCCATCTCGCGCACCACGATGGGATCCACGCCGAGATCACTGGCCATCGCCTCAACTTCGTCGTTATTGAGCCAGGCCAGACGCTTCTTGGAGCTGCGCAGATTAAAGAACAGCTTGCGCTGCGCCTTGGTCGTGGCGACCTTGACGATACGCCAGTTGCGCAGGATAAATTCGTGAATCTCGGCCTTGATCCAATGGACGGCGAAGGACACCAGACGCACGCCGTATTCCGGATCAAAACGTTTGACCGCTTTCATCAGGCCCACATTACCTTCCTGGATCAGATCGGCCTGGGACAGGCCATAGCCGGCATAACTGCGGGCAATATGGACCACAAACCGCAGGTGTGACAGCACCATCTGGCGTGCCGCCTCGATGTCACCATGATCTCGCAGACGCCGCGCCAGGGTCTGTTCTTCCTCAACGCTCAAAACCGGGATCTGGTTAACCGTCTGGATATAGCTTTCCAGATTTGCACCGGGAATCAGATTCTGGCTGAGCTGAAGTTCTTTCCCCATGGCATTTCCTCCCATGTTCAATTCAGCTCCTTATACTCCAATACGTGCTCAGTCGCTGACTGAAACTGATATTTGGCCACTAATATATGGTCCATTTGTGCGATTTCAAGTCCTGCTTGTCTATACGTATAAATTCGAACTCTGGTTCACTTCTTGCCAGCCCTAGCGGGGCTCAATAGCGTCCAGGTGGCGCTTGACGGCCAGCCAGGCGCCCAGCCACCCAAACAGCATGGATGCACCAACCAGCGTCAGTACATCACCGAAACTCAGTCTCTGCAAGCCGAAGGCGCTTCCATAGAGATCGGCGAGCCGATCCACCGGCACGCTGAGCCACCAGAAAGCGACTTCCACCAGCCACCAGGCCAGTACCCCGCCCAAGGCGCCGTACCACAGCCCCGTGTAAAGGAATGGACGACGCACAAACGCTTCGGTTCCACCGACCAGTTTGGCCACAACGATCTCGCGCCGGCGGCTCTCGATCGCCAGGCGGATGGTGTTTCCTATCACCAGCACCACAGCCAGTCCCAGTAACAGGCCCAGGGCTGTTACACCACGCTCGAGTACATCAGCTATGGCGTTGAGTCGCTGCAACCATTCCAGATCAAGCTGAACCCGCACCACATACTCATCACTTTCCAGGCGCTCCACCAGCCGCTGCAGGGCCGATGCCTCCTGATAACGCGCCTCGGGAGTCAATACCAGGGTATGCGGCAGGGGATTGTCCTCAAGAAAATCCAGCGCTTCCCCCAGACCGGAGCGCTCACGGAAACTGCCCAGCGCCTCGTCCCGGGCGATCAACTCCACCTCACTGATCGCCGATTCACCGGCCCAATGCTCGCGCAACCCTTCGGCCTGAGTGAGATCCACTTCATCCGCAAGGTAGACATTGATCCGTGCCGCTTCGTCCCAGCCCGAGCTGACGGTCTGTACCGTGGCCAGCATCAGCATCAAAGCCACCGGCAAGGCCAGCGCTATGGCGATGACAAGACCCGTCATCAGGCTGGACAGGGGCGCATCCCGCATTCGCATGGCCGCATCGCGAGCGGTACGGCGGTGGTGGGCCAGATAGCTTTCCAGCTGCTCGCGCCATGGCGAGCGCGGGCGGGCCGCGCCTCGGCGACCGGCGCTCTGTGTTCCAGAGTGCCGGGGATCAGCCGCCATAAGCGCCCCGCATCTGTGAATGACTGCCATCACCGGTCAACCGGCCTTCGGATAGCGTCAACATCCGGCACCCCATGGCCTGCACCAGGCTGATATCGTGGGAAGCCACCAGCACACTGACACCGACGCGGTTGAACTCGCGGAAAAGGTCCATGATCTCCGCCGAAAGCGCCGGATCCAGGTTCCCCGTGGGCTCGTCGGCCAGCAGCAGGGGCGGCTTGTTGACCACCGCCCGGGCAATACCAATACGCTGCTGCTCACCGCCGGAGAGGCGCACCGGATTCATGCGCTCCTTGCTGAGCAACCCCACCTTGTCCAGGGCCGCACGGACCCGCCGCGCAACATCCCGGGGTGGAACCCCGGTCACCTCCAGGGGCATGGCCACGTTGTCAAAAACCGTGCGATCAAAAAGCAGCTGATGGTCCTGGAAGACCACACCAATATGACGGCGAAGATAGGGAATGCGTCGGCGCGGCGTTCGATCCAGCGGCTGCCCGCCGACCTGGACACGACCGCTGGAGGGACGCTCCATGAGCATAATGAGTTTGAGCAACGTGCTCTTCCCGGCCCCGGAGTGACCGGTGAGAAACGCCATTTCGCCACGCTCAAGGGCGAAGCTGACGTCATGAAGCGCCACCGAGTGATCGGCGTAGCGCTTGGTAACTCGCTCAAATTCGATCATGCAGGTTCATTCCTGGGCTCAACCCTCATCAAAGAGAGCCTGTACGAATTCCTCAGCCTGGAAGGGCCGCAGGTCATCAACGGTTTCCCCGACCCCAATATAGCGGATGGGGAGCTGAAGCTGACGGGCGATGGCGAAGATAATACCGCCCTTGGCCGTGCCGTCCAGCTTGGTCAGCGTGACACCGGTGACACCCACGGCCTGCTGAAAGACCTGGGCCTGACTCAGGGCATTCTGGCCCGTTCCGGCATCCAGCACCAGCATGACCTCGTGGGGCGCGGTATCATCCAGTTTTTTCATGACCCGAACCACCTTCTCCAGTTCGTTCATGAGGTTTTCCTTGTTCTGAAGCCGCCCCGCAGTATCCGCGATCAGGATATCGGTGCCCTTGGCCTGGGCAGACTGCACCGCATCGTAGATGACCGAGGCACTGTCAGCCCCGGTATGCTGTGCCACAACCGGCACATTATTGCGCTCCCCCCAAACCTGGAGCTGCTCCACCGCGGCGGCGCGGAAGGTATCCCCGGCGGCCAGCATGACACTTTTTCCGTCGCGCTGATAACGGTTCGCCAGTTTTCCAATGGTCGTGGTCTTGCCGACTCCGTTGACACCAACCACCAGAATCACAAAAGGTTTGCGATCCGTTTCCAGATCCAATGGTGTGGCACAGGGAACCAGCAACTCGCGCAGGTGACTCTTGAGCGCCTGATGCAGCGCCTCGGCGTCCTTGAGTTCACGTTTCTCGGTTTTTTCCGTCAGGGAGTCGATGATTTCTGTGGTCGCCTTGACGCCCACATCGGCCGTCAGCAGCAGGTTCTCGATCTCTTCGAGCAGATCATCATCAATGCTCTTGCGTCCAGAAAAGAGACTGGCCAGGCCATCAGCCAGGTTGCCCCGGGTTTTCCCCAGGCCTTCACGCATGCGTTGGAACAGGCTGACGGGTTCAGGCTCCGGTGCCACCGGGGGCGCTTCCGGTGCCGGTTCCGCTTCCGCCACCTCGGCGGGGGCCTTCGCCTCGGCCACTTCCCGTTGCTCGACGGAAACCGGGGCTTTGCGCTCAAGGGGGCGGGAAACGGGCCCTTTGGGTGGTTTCCGCGACCAGATGTCGACGATGAACAGTACAATGAGAAGTACAAGTAGCGCCGGCAAGATCAGTTCTGCTGTCATTCAATTGGTCCTGTTATTCGGTATCGGAGAGGGCCACGCCTGACCCGTAAAAGCGGAGTGACTCAACGCTCTGGCCGTGATCAGCCAAATGGCGGTATTCTACCGGCCCTGTTATGAAGGGTCCAAATCCGGAGATTGGCATGAGCCGCAAGCGACGCAGAACAGCATCGACGCCATCGGGCCAGGTCCGAATTATCGGTGGTGACTGGCGGCGACGCACCCTCGGCTTTCCGGCAGTCGACGATGTGCGTCCAACACCGGACCGGGTGCGGGAGACCCTTTTCAACTGGCTGGCTGATGAGGTTCCAGGGGCACGCTGTCTTGACCTCTTTGCTGGCAGCGGCGCGCTCGGCCTGGAAGCCTTGTCCCGTGGGGCTCAATCCGTCGTGTTTGTCGACAGCAGTCGCTCTCTCACCCGGGCACTGAAAGCCAACCTCGGCACCCTTGGGGCCAGCAACGCCGAAATCCGGACGATGGATGTCCTCGCTTTCCTGAAAGGAGAAGTGCCGCAACAGACGTTTGAAATGGTGTTTCTCGATCCACCGTTTCGCCAGGGATGGATAGAACCCCTTTGCACAATGCTCTCGGTAGGCGCCTGGGTTGGCCCGGGCAGCTGGATTTATCTGGAACACGAAAAGGAACTCGACAACCCGCCGGTTCCAGCTCAGTGGCACCTCAGCCGGCGCAAAACCGCCGGCCAGGTAGCCTACAGCCTGTTTGAGGTTCAGGAAGCCGGACGCAGCGCGTAGCTACGCAGATCCGCAGCAAATTCTTCCAGGTATTTGATCCCGCTGGCTTCCGCCTGCCGACACCATTCCAGCAACGCCTGCACCTTTTCCTGTGGACGAAGGCTGGTGCGCTGCCAGAGTTGCTGCAGTTCCTGCGCCTTGTCGTGCAGGTGCCGAACCAGTTCGTTCTCTTCCAGAATCTGATCCAGAGACCGGCGCTCCTTCGGACGGATGATCGTCTCCTCGCGCACGATCAGCTTGCGGGCACGCCGATAGAGGGGGCGCAATTCCCGGGCGACGCGGTTTTTCTGCTCGCGCAGCACCGGCTCCAACACGTCCTTGCGATAGGCGCGCATGATCTGCATGCGGTTATTGGCAATGGCCTGAACCGTCTCCAGGTCGACCTCCCGCTTACCGGGAATACGCAGGCCAATGGCCCTGACGCCCTTTGGCCGTGCGAGACCGAAGAACTGGAATACCCGGATCCAGAACCAGCCAATATCAAACTCATACCAACGACGGGACAGTTTGGGTGAATGGGGGAAGCTGTGATGGTTATTGTGGAGCTCTTCACCGCCGATCAACAGCCCCAGGGGAACGATGTTGCGGGCATTGTCAGCACACTCGAAATTACGATAGCCCCAGAAATGCCCAATGCCGTTGATAACACCCGCGGCAAGAAGCGGAATCCACATCATCTGTACCGCCCAGATCCAGATACCGTGAACACCGAACAGCAGCAGATTGACCACGGCCAGAATGGCGATGCCCAGATGTTTGTGCGGGGTGTAGACCTTTCGCTCAACCCAGTCTTCCGGTGTCCGCTTGCCAAAGCGCTCCAGTGTTTCCGGGGTAGCCGCTTCTTCGTATAGCTCGGCCCCTTCCCAGAGGACCTTGCGGATGCCCTTGACCACCGGACTGTGCGGATCATCCTCGGTTTCGGTCGTGGCGTGATGCTTTCTGTGAATAGCTGTCCATTCCTTGGTGTTGATGCTGGTGGTGAGCCAGATCCAGAACCGGAAAAAATGGGCCAGCGCCGGATGCAGTTCCACGGCGTTATGCGCCGAATGGCGATGCAGGTAGATGGTGACACTGACAATGGTCACGTGGGTCAGGACCAGGGTGGTCAGGATCAGTTGCCAGACCGACAGGTCCAGCAGTCCATAAAAACTCATTTTGGGTGCCTCTGTTTTCGCGGTATTCCCGGCGGACCGAATCGTTCGGTCCGAACAGCAGTATAAGGTGTACAGGTGTTCCTACGATAGCCCTAAAGGGTTACGTTTTATTGGCAGTGGCTAAGAAACAGGCAATCACTGACGCTCCAGCAACAGGTGCCCCTGCTCGTGCACCACGGCAGTCCAATTCTGTGCCACCCAGGTTGTGCTGACATTCTCTGTGATCAGTGCCGGTCCCTCGATCTTCTCGCCCACAACCAGACTCTCGCGCCGACGCATGGGCACAGCCTCTGCTTCCCCGGCAACGGTGACCCGCCGACCCTGATCCTCCGAGCCCGGTCTCCAGTGGGGCAGCCGCCATTGCTGGGGAGGCACACGCACGGCAACGCGGACATTGACCAACTCCACGGGTAACGCCAGCCGATGGCCGTATCGCTTTTCATGGACCTGGGCAAAGCGTTCCGTCAGATTGGTGCCCCTGTGCCAGTCAAGATTCAGACTGAACGACTGCCCCCGGTAACGGCAATCCACAGACCAGGTCGCCGTGATCTCTTCCGCGCTCACACCCTCGGCCTCCAGGGCCTGCCGCCCCTCACTTTCAAGCGCCAGAAAGGCGGCTTCCAGTTCCTGCGCCTGCGCATTTTCCAGAAGCTGCAGCACACTCCGTGACAGTTGACGCTCCCGGGGCGCCACCAGCATGCCCAGGGCCGAGAGCACGCCACCATGCAACGGAACCAGTGCGCGCTGCATGCCCAGGGCGTCGGCCAGGGCACAGACATGCAGGCCACCGGCTCCGCCGAAGCAACACAGGCGGTACTGGCGCGGATCGTCGCCGCGTTGGATGGATATGGTGCGCAGGGCGCGGGCCATGTGTTCGTTGGCCACGTCGATGATGCCCTCAGCCACCGCTTCGACTGTGGTGTTCATGGACTGGGCCAAGGGCTCCAGCGCCCGGATCGCGGCCTCCCGATCCAGGTCCATGCCGCCACCCAGGAACGCCTCCGCGCGCAGGCGTCCCAGCACCAGATTGGCATCGGTCACCGTGGCCTCGGTGCCGCCCTGGCCGTAACAGGCCGGACCGGGGTCCGCACCGGCCGACTCCGGCCCCACCTGCAGGGCCCCGCCACTGTCAAGGCGCGCCAGGGATCCTCCGCCAGCGCCATAGCAGGCTGGCCCCGGACTGG
>SLIH01000312.1 GCA_007135745.1 Halomonas sp.
CATCTTCTGGACCCGGTATTTCCAGGTGTTCTTATCAAGATGCAGTTGTTCGAGCATGGATTCGCACTGCTGAAACGCCATCATATAGTTCTCATGATTGGCGGACGCATTGGGCACCCTGCAAACTTCCAGGGGAATTTTCAGGGAGTTTGATTCCGCCCCGAATTCAATGGGCCCGGGTATGTAGTCTCCATAACGATCACTGTAACTGGGCCTTTCATGAGCAAAACAGCTGGTGACTTCGTCGACGGGGCGGCCGACGATAAACTCAGCGCTCTGAAAAAAGATAATCGTAAAAACCTCCGTGAGGACCCGAAGCAGTTCTTCATGAAGCTCCAGGTCAAATGAGCAGGTCACCTCCAGCCAGTCATCCTTCATCATCAATTCCAGCCGAGCAATATTCATCCGGGTTGGAAGAAAGGCCTGAAAAGCCCTGAGCGCCGTGAGCAAGTCCGGGCTGCTGTTGACCAGAAAGCCCATGGCGCCATGAGTCGGCGCGGTCAAGCGCTGACCCAGGCGCAATCCGAAGGTCGCGTCATTCGCTAAACGCAGGCTGTTCTGCAGAATCTGCAGTTGCTGTTGCGGAGTGAGCAGGGTGTCTTCCTGCAGGAACTGATTGACCGAGAGCCGGGTCATGGCTAATAGATCGGACACATCATGGGCCTGCAAGCCAAGCTCTCGGGCAATCAAGCGGCTGTAATTGGAGGGAATGCACGCCAGGCTCTGGTCGGTTCCGCGCATAATATTCCACGACATCGGTTGCTGAGGCTGCATCGCCGGGCTCGGAAGGATTATCCGAGCTTTACAGAAGAGTCTTTTAATGACCCCTTTATGTCAAGTAATGACCTGCCTTCATTCATCCCCGGCTCGTAATCTGTCCTCAACTGAATCATCTCCTGAGGCAACCTATGCGAGGCGTTTATGGGCCGGATCACCTTTATTGAGCATGACGGCACGGAACATGTTGTCGGGATTGAAGAGGGGCAGTCCCTGATGGAGACCGCGGTTGAGAATGGTATACCGGGGATTGATGCCGACTGTGGTGGCGCCTGTGCCTGCGGCACCTGTCATGTGATTGTCGATAGGGACTGGATCCGAGCCACGGGACGCATCGATGCTGTTGAGGAGGGCATGTTGGCGTTGACGCCGGAAAAAACCGATACCTCTCGTTTGTCCTGCCAGGTGCCGGTTTCGGAATCCCTGGACGGCTTGGTCGTGCGTTTGCCTGAATTTCAGATGTGAGTCGTTATGCCATTTTCCAGTTATGACTGCAGAGGTGTCCTATGACCACTCTCAAGCCCTTGCTTGAACCCGTCTTTCAGCCGGTGTTGGACAAAGCGGCGTCCGTTATTCCCATTCACTGGCAGATCCGGGGTGCCCACTCGGTCCAAAGCGTAAAACAGCGCATAGGGAAGGCCAGGAAGGTGCCGGTTTTCAGGGAAACCCCGCTGCCGGATGTGTCCACACTCGCGCTGGAAGATATCGATGTCAGTAACCCGTTTCTGTACCGGCAGGGCCTGTGGCATTCGTATTTCAAGCGGCTTCGGGATGAGTGCCCGGTGCACTATCAGCAAAGCAGCCCATTCGGTCCGTTCTGGTCCGTTACTCGATATGAAGACATCCTGTTTGTGGATACACGCCATGATCTGTTCTCTGCTGAGCCGATCATTTCCATCGGACCGCAGCCGGAAGGTCTCGAAATAGAGACGTTTATTGCCATGGATCCGCCAAAGCATGATGTGCAGCGCCAGGCGGTGCAGGGTGTGGTGGCGCCGAAAAATCTGGCCCAGATGGAGGGCCTGATCCGTAGCCGTACCGCCGATGTATTGGATCACCTGCCTGTAAATGAACCATTTGATTGGGTGCGGCGGGTATCCATCGAGCTCACGTCACGCATGCTGGCCACGTTGTTTGATTTTCCCTTTGATCAGCGCCATAAGCTGGCTTACTGGTCCGACATGGCGGCTAGCCCGCCGGAATCAACCGGTGGTACTGCGAACACCGATGAAGGCTTCAGGGCCGCCGCTGATATGGCCAGGCAGATGTCATTGCTATGGCGGGAAAAGGAGGCAAGGAAAGCGGCCGGTGAAGAAACCGGGTTTGATCTGATCAGCCTGTTGTTGGCCAATGAAAGTACCCGCGGCATGATCAACCGCCCCATGGAGTTCATGGGCAACATGGTGTTGCTGATTGTTGGCGGTAACGATACCACCCGTAATTCAATGACGGGCGGCGTGCTGGCACTCAATCAGTTCCCCGATGAATTCACAAAGCTCAGGGATAATCCCGAACTGATCCCCAATATGGTCTCGGAAATTATTCGCTGGCAAACGCCCTTGGCTTACATGCGCCGTGTTGCAAAACAGGATGTGACACTGAATGGGAAGACCATTAAAAAGGGCGACAAAGTGGTCATGTGGTATGCCTCCGGCAATCGCGATGAACGTGCTTTTGACGAAGACCCGGACCAATTCATAATTGATCGGAAAAACGTGCGGAAACATCTCTCTTTCGGTTTTGGTGTGCACCGCTGCATGGGTAATCGCCTGGCGGAAATGCAGTTGCGCATTCTGTGGGAGGAGATACTGAAACGCTTTGATGACATTGAGGTTCTGGAGGAGCCGGAGCGCGTCCAGTCAAATTTCGTGCGCGGTTACAGCAGCATGCGCGTGAAACTCACGCGCAAAGCCGTCCGTTGAACATCTAACGCTCGAATACGAACTCTTCGTATAAGAGCTCCTCGCATTGGCGGCGCTTTTTCTCGAGGTCCTGCTTGGAGGAGCCACCGAGAAACAGCAGGGCAACCCGGTAGCTGTAGCTGTCCTGATCCATGAGTTCGGACAGGTATTTTCCTTGCTCCGCCACGATGATGATGGTGGAGTCGGGAATGATTTCCTGTTCGATCCTGCGCACGGTTTCCGGATCCGGCACGCTTGCCACATAGGCATCCGACCATTCGCGCAGGAAGAACTTGCCCGCCACAGCGAACTTGCCCTGGCGATGGGGGAAGGTTGGCCGGCGTCCCGCGGCCAGCTCCACGGCTACCTGGTGATGGGAGCGCCCATCCACTTTCTGGAAGAGCCGGCAGTGTGACTCGGAGATACGAGTGTTGATCTCCAGCAGCCAGATCTGGTCCTTTTCCCGGTCCCAGAAGTATTCAATGTTGAACGGTGCGTTGTCGTAGCCGATATGTTTGACAACCTTCTGCGTCAGCTCGGTCATCCGTTTCTGAACCTCGTCGGGGAGAATCGAGGGGTACTGGTAGCTGGAGAAGGTGGTCAGGTTTTCCTCGCGGAAGGAGTCGACGGTGCCGTACACCTCCACCTCGCCTTTGCAGGAAAAACCTTCCTGGGTGCACTGCATGCCTCCGATGATGCCTTCGGCAATGCAGTACTCGCCACCGATCTCGTTGAATTCGGGCGGCATGGTAACCATGTCGAGCAGGTAGTTGAAAGGGCCGGAAAATCGGCCGATGTTTGCGCGCACTTCCTCCATGGCCGTGTGGAATTGCCCCGGGTCATCGATGCGGAAGCCGAGGTAGGAGGAGAAGGATTTCACTGGCTTGATCCAGAACGGAAAATCCATGACTTCAAGCACCTTCTCGAGGGCGTCGTCGTCAAACGGACTGAATGCGGTGAACTGGGGGATGTTCTCCGGGACGACGGCGCGCTGCTCGATTCGGCTCCAATACTTGTGCTCGCATTTGAGTACGGATTCCAGACTCGCCGAAGCCAGATCAAAGGCATCACAGATGATGGGCACAATGGTGCTGACGGGGAAATCAATATAGTGGATGACGCCGTCCACGGCCCCTTTGTGCGCGCGGATCTGTTTCTTCGCCTGCTGGATAATCTGCTTGATGGGGTATTCCTGCTGCTCCAGTATCTGGTTGGTGTCGAGCAGTGGCACGAAATTATAGTGTTCGGCCATATCGATGGTGGCCAGCATTTCACGGTTGAAGTCGTTCAGCCCGATAACGAAGATTGTTTCTTCACCAAACTGGCTGAACGTGCCGCTTTCGTCTTCGATCTCGTTGCCGGCCAGAGCCGGGAAATAAACACAGACCAGCTGAAGCTCAGTGTGGGCCCTGACGATGTATTCGTCGTTATGGTTAAGCGCGTAGACGGCGCCGGGCGTGAGCGGATGGCGCTCGCCATCCCGGGTGGTCTCCACCTCTCCCTCACCGCGAATGCAGTAGACGGTTTCCATATGATACTTGTGCCAGAATCGGTTCTCGGTTCCGGCCTGCATGATGGTGTCATGCAACGAGTAACCCATCCGGTCATCACGACGGATCAGGCGCCGACTGGAATAGTTCGAGCCGGATATGACCCGGTTGGTGTCGGCGAGCTCATTAACATGGCGATAAATCATAGGATCCGTCCTTTAGCTGAATGTCGGTGGGCATCGCCCTGGACATGGTTCAGATAAAATCGCGTGGTACATATCTGTTCCAGTTTTTGGCCAAAACGCGTTCATCCCCCTCGTAGGCGTCCAGCTCGGCGTAGACATGGAAATGGGTGCGGCTGGCTGTGAGCACCGTGCGCGTTGTGGTTTCTATGGACCAGTCTCCACGGCTCATTCCGCTGACGCAATAGGTCTCTCCGCGCATGGACTCGAAATCCTCGCCAACATGGGTGTACCACTCGCGGGTATCGCTCCACATGGTCAGGCCGATTTCTTCGATGGTGAAGGTGCCTTCGTTCTTGATCACTTCCAGCATGCTTTCATCCTTGGAGAGATCACGTATCACCCGCCAGTTCTGCTCCGGAGCCTCCCGGTAGGGCGTGGCGATGGCCGGTGCGGCTTCCGGCTCGCCCAGATCCCGCAGCTCCTTATCCGATTCGCGTGGAGGCCGCACGGGAAGGCGCAGGCGGCTGCCGGTGGGGTGGACCGTCAGGCACGCGAGTTCCGGGGCGGGCCAGGCCAGTGGCCAGTAGGAGGTGGAGATTGAGATTCGCAGGCGGTGGCCCGCCGGGAAACGCTGGGCGATGTCGTTCAATTGCACGGCCACCCGATAGCGCTTACCGGGCACCAGCGGGCTGGGCTCTGCATGGCTGTCGCGGTGGCTGAGATTGAGCATGCCGTAAGTGCTGCGGGTGGCCTTGTTATCCGGGGCCAGGTCCGAAAGGCGCACACACACCATGGCCTGGGGTTTGTCGGCTTCCAGTTCCAGTTCGATGATCGGCGCCCCCATAATTTCCAGGGGTTCGTTCAAGGGCGCGCTGTTAAAGACCAGGGCGCCCCCGTCTTCCTCGCGCTGATCATGGGGCAGGTCCGGGGTGGCACTGTAGGAGCACCATTTGCCCGCGAACAGCCCCAGGCTCAGCGGTGACTGAATCCATAAGGGGGTGTCGGTCACTGGGGTTTCGGGGTCAACCAACCGGTTCTCACTCAGGCCATAGACGGCTTCATGAACATTGGCCGACGGCCATTCAGCCTCGGCGACCCAGCGCCCTGGCCGGGATCTGTACTCAGTTGCCGGGGGGACGCTGTCCTGCATCCACACCCGGAGTGCGTGCTCGTCCATGATGCCGGTGTCCCGGCCTTTGAGCCAGTGATCCCACCAGCGCACCGATTCCTGGAGAAAGCCGATGTCCGGTCCCGGCTTACCCATGTGTGGATACATGTGACTCCAGGGGCCGATGAGTCCTTTGCAGGGGGCGTCCAGGTTGCTGAGTAGCCGGAAAACACTGTTGGAGTAGCCGTCCGCCCAGCCACTGACCGCCATCACTGGGCACTGCACTGCCGCGAAGTCCTCACAGATGGAGCCATGGCGCCAGTAATCGTCCCGACGCTGATGGGCGAGCCAGGTTTCCAGCCACAGGCCGCTGTGTTCCAGCCGGTCCAGCCACATCGGCCGCCAGTTTTCCCCGACCAGTTCGGGGTCCGGGGGCATGCTGGTGTAGGCGAACATGGTTGACGCCCAGGAGAGGTTGTCAGTCAGCATGCAACCGCCCATGTAGTGGACGTCGTCGCTGTAGCGATCATCGGTGGAACACACGCTGATCACTGCCTTGAGTTCCGGTGGCTGCAGGGCTGCAATCTGCAGACCGTTGAAGCCACCCCAGGAGATGCCGATCATGCCCACGGAACCGTTGCACCATTTCTGCTGGGCGATCCAACGGATGATTTCGACCCCGTCGTCGAGTTCCTGCTGCAGGTATTCATCCTGCAGAACCCCCTCAGAGTCGCCGCTGCCGCGTATATCAACGCGGATGCTGGCATAGCCGTATCCCGCGAAATAGGGATGGTTCAGTGCATCTCGGGCGCGGGTATTGTCCCGTTTGCGGTAGGGGATGTACTCGAGGATCGCCGGTACCGGATTGGTCTCGGCATCTTCGGGCATCCAGATGCGTGCCGCCAGGTGGGTGCCGTCAGGCATCGGGATCCATACGTGTTCAATGTGCCTGGTTGAGTGGGGAAAGGACGTGACAGTTTTCAAAGCAGCGTTTCCTTATAGCCCGCGACCGGGTCCATGGGCGCGCCGGTGGCGCCCCTCTCTTGCATAATAGGGGGTGTCTTGCACCGGCGCCATAGCGTTCGACTAAAGACTCAGTCCGTGCCACTCGCCCCTTCGTCGTGCTTCTGCAGGCGCAATTCCTCGGGGCTAAAGGTCAGCAGCTTCTCCGTGGCCTGGACGAGCACATGCGCCACCCGCTCGGTGGCTTCCAGCGACACCCGCTCATCGGCGGAGTGGGCCCAGTCAATGTCACCGGGGCCATACACCACGGTAGCGGCACCGGTGAGCCGCACCCAGGCTGACATGTCACATCCATAAGGCGCTCCGGTGATGCGCGGCGCTCGACCAAAAACGGACGTAGCCGCATCGGCCATGGTGGTCACCAGCGGATGTTCCTCGGGGGTCTGCGCGGAACCAAAGCCGGAGGCTACCAGCCGGACCTGCGGTGGGTTCTGTGATAGCCAGGGGTCGCCCGCGCTCGCTTCGCTAATGACCCGCTGAATCCTCGCCCTGGCCTGTTCCACCGTTTCATCCAGTGTCACCCCCACACGAATTTCCGCGGTCAGCCGGTCCATCACACTGGACGACCAGTTGCCTCCATTGATCAGCCCGACATTGGTTGCGTAGGGCAAATGCAGCGCCCGCATCAGGCGATGGTTCTCAGCGTCATTGATGCGTTTTTCGTCCTCACGCAGGGCCCGGTGAATGGCAAGATAGTGATCCAGGGCGCTTTCCCCCAGGTGGCGCCGACTGGCATGAGCCGCCAGGCCCATCACCTCCAGGAAGAACGACATGGCGCCGGCATGGGCGATTACCAGCTTCGGCGTGCCTTCGTTGTCCAGTGTGGGCTCTGGTACGACTACCGCATCGGGATGCCAGCCCCGGCGAATGGCGGCGAGCGTTCCCAGTCCACTGTCTTCTTCCGCCGGGACACCGACGAAAACCACCCGGCCGGCGAAGTCGCGCGGACCCATGGCGAAGGCTTCAAAAGCTTCCAGCGCCGAGACCACACCGGATTTCATGTCGCTGGCACCACGCCCGTAGACCGTGTCGCCGTCCATATACCCGGAGTACGGATCCTGCGCCCACTGACTTATATCGCCCGGTGGCACGACGTCCAGGTGTCCGGTAAGCACCACTGTGGGTCCGGGTTTGCGCCCACGGACCACGCCGACGACCACCGGCAGCCAGGCTCGCTCCACTTCATGGCCGGGGTAGTTGGGATCGGTGAGTACGTCGGCGATACCTTCGCTCCAGTGATCCACCTCTACACCCAGTTCGCCCAGCCATTCGGCCAGTCGGGCGATGACCGCATCTTCCTGCCCGGTAACCGACGGAATTCGAATCAGGTCCACCAGCCGACGCCGCAGCCGGGTGGGGTCAATGTATTCGCGATGGTCGGTCATATCCGTTCCCCTGTTGCCGCTTTGTCTGGTTTACCCTGGTCATTGGCGTTGTCAGAGGTGTCTGCGTGGAATCAAGCGATCCCAATCGTGCTCGTAGACCAGCTCTCCGTTCTCGAATGCCTTGAGCGTCGCCTCAATCCGGAATGCCTCGGGGGTGCAACTCATTCGCGTCCAGGTCTCCGTGTTCACCCGCCAGCCTTCCCGGAAGAACCCCATGCGCCAGAAGGTCTCGACCTGCGCCGAGTCAACATCGTCGCCCTGAATCCAGTAACGCTCGTAACCACTCTTCTGTATATCCGTGCCGGTGGCATCGATGTGAAAGACCCCTTCGGAGTCGTCAATTTCCAGCGTGTGAGCGTTGGCGTCGAAATCATAGTGCAGGGACCAATTGGTCGCTTCGGCTTCAATTTCGGTCGTCGATACCACGAGCGCTCCTTCAGGCGGCTCAAACTCAGGGAGTGTATTGTCCGTCTCACGGGTTGGGCGCACGGGCAGCGTCAGGGTGCTGACCTCGGACCAGAGGGTCAGTGCTGGCGCATCCGGGGAGGGCCAGATCATGGGCCAGTAGTTTGAACTCACGCTGACCCGGATGCGGTGGCCCGCTGGAAATTGCTGGGCGATTTCGTTGAGCTGCACACGTACGCGATAGGATTGCCCGGGCACCAGAGCCTCGGGCTGCGCGTGGCTCTCGCGGTGACTCAGGTTCAGCACCCCGTAGGTGACCCGGGTGGATGCCCCGTCCGGCGCCACGTCACACAGGCGCACTGCCACCTGCGCCTGGGGCCGATCACTGGCGATGACCAGCTCCACCACGGGCGCCCCGAAAATCTCGAGTTCCTCTGCAAGTGGGGCACTATCAAACCTCAGGGAATTCCCGTCGGCTTCACGTTGATCCCCCGGCATATCGGGTCCCGCCGAATAGGAACACCATTTCCCGGCGCTCAAGCCGGTGCGCAGTGGCGATTGGCATAACAGCGCTTCACTCTCTCCGGCAGTGCCTCCCTCGACCAGACCCCTGCTGCTCAGTCTCAGTTGTCGGGCTTCGATGCGCGGGCTTGGCCACTCGTTTTCGGCGATCCAGCGGCCGGGACGATCCTTATAGCGCGTGGCGGGTCGGACACTGTCCTGCATCCAAACTCGGATCTGCGGCTCGTCCATGATGCCGGTCGGCTCATCCTTGAGCCAGTAATCCCACCAGCGCAGTGAATCCTGCAGAAAGCCGATGGCCGGCCCTGGTTTGCCCAGGTGCGGGTACTTGTGACTCCAGGGGCCGACGAGGGCCTTGCGTGGTACATCCAGGTGCTGCATCAGCCGGAATACGGCGTTGGAGTAGCCGTCGGCCCAGCCGCTGATCGCATAGACCGGGCACTGGATGGCCTTGAAGTCTTCGCACACGGAACCGTGGCGCCAGTACTCATCGCGCGTCTGGTGGGTGGCCCAGGTTTCCAGCCAGAGCCCGCTGCCGCGCAGGCGCTCAAACCAGTTGTCGCGCCAGCCATCACCGAAGTGCCGCGGATCCGGCGGACAGCTGTTGTGCGCAAACATGACGCCAGCCCAGGAGGGGTTCTCGGCGAGCATGCAGCCGCCCATGTAATGAACATCGTCGGCGTAGCGGTCGTCCGTGGAACAGACGGTGATCACCGCATGGAGTTCGGGTGGTTGGAAGGCTGCAACCTGAAGGCCATTGAAGCCGCCCCAGGAAATGCCCAGCATCCCGACCCGCCCGGTGCACCAGGGCTGTGCGGCGATCCAGCTCAGGATGACCAGGCCGTCATCCAGCTCCTGTTGGGTGTATTCATCGGTGAGCACACCCTCGGATTCGCCACTGCCACGGATATCGACTCGGACGCCGGCATAGCCGTGCCCCGCGTAGTAGGGGTGATTAATGGAGTCTTCCCTGGTGCGCAAGTCGCTCTTGCGATACGGAATGTACTCGAGGATGGCCGGCACCGGATGGGTTTCGGCATCTTCGGGCAGCCAGATGCGCGCCGACAGCCGACACCCGTCGGGCATGGGAATCCATACGTGATCCAGCTCGTGGACCGCCCTGGGCCAATCCGTCCTTGTCTCCATCCCTGTCTCCTCGAAAATGCCAGCCTGTAACGGGCCCGGAATGCGCACGGATACCCGTATTAGTTTTCGGGTCCGTCTCTTAGATCAAACCTGAGCCGCTGAACAATGGCGTCGTAGTAGCTCATCAATTGCTCGTGGCTGTCGGCGCCGACATAGATCAGCGCCAGCACATAGCTGTAACTGTCCTGGTCGTGAAGCTCGGAAAGCCACATCCCCGGTTGCACGTCCAGTTCCACGTAGGTGCCGGGCCACTCCCGGGCGATGGCCTCCAGAGTCTGCGCCGAAGGCACATCGGCCACCCACGCATTTTCATAATGGCGCCGCCAAAACGCGGCGGCGCATTTGAATGCCCCTCGCGCGGCCGGGAATTGCGGATCATGGCCCAGTGCCAGCTCCACCGCCACCTGATGGTTGGAGACCCCATGCACCTTGTCGAACAGGTCACTGTGGTGCTGTGCGATTCGGGTGTTGATCTCCAGCAGGCTGACGGTGTCGGTACTGCGCTCCCAGAAGAACTCGATGTTGAACGCGGAGCCATCGAAGCCGATGCGTTGCAGCGTTTTGCGCGCCACGTCTTCCATCCGGTCTGTTACCGATCCTGGCAACTGCGAAGGGTACTGATAGCGGGCGAAGGTGGAGCCGTTGGCTTCGCGCACCGAGTCCACCACCCCATGAACATGCACCTCACCTTTATGGACATAGCCCTCCAGGGTGCACATCTCGCCGCTGAGCAGGGATTCTGCCAGACAGTAATGGCCGCCCACGGCGGCGATGTGCTCCGGCAACTCAACGTATTCGAGGATTCTGTCGAAGGGTTCCGCAATGCGGTGGATATGTTCCCGGATCTCGGCAATGGCCCGATGAAAGGCCGCTTCGTCGTCAATCCGGAAGCCAAGATAGGACCCCGCCGATTTTACCGGCTTGAGCCAGAATGGGTAATTGAGTTCGAGCTGGCTTTCCGGTGCCTCGAGAAAGGGGTCCACGAGCTGGAAGCGGGGAATGAAGTCCGGCACTACCGCCTGTTGTTCCAGCCGGCTCCAGTATTTGTGCTCGCATTTGAGCATGGCGATCAGATCCAGACCTGGAAGACCCAGGCGCCCCGTCAGGATGGGCAGGATCGTGCTCACGGGGAAATCCATGTAGCCCACGAGGGCATCCGGGGGTGGGTCAGCCTCTCGGAGCTGTTGCTCCGCCCGGCTGAGCATGGATTCGATGGGAAAATCGTTGGCGCAAAGGATCTCTTCGGGCGTGAGCACGCCATGAAAATGGTAGTTGCCGGCGCCCGGGAGAGCCTCCAGCTTGATACGGTTGAATTCGTTCATGCCGAGCACGTACACCTGCTTGACGGCATTGTGTTCCCGGGGTTCAGAATTCATTCCTGTTTCAACCTTCGATGAAGAGGTATAGCAAACAGCATCAGCCAAAGAACGACCTCACGCAAGGGTTTTGATACGCTGCAGTCAAGAGGCTTTTCGCTCCCCGAGCAACGGATGGAGACCGCAATGACCCAATCGACCCAACCGCTGGAGATCGGCATCATCCTCGGTGATCCACGGCTTCCTTACCCCTACGCCGTTGATAACAAATTTGGCTTCGAGGAAATCGAGGCGGTGCGCCAGTTGCGGGCAGCGCTGGAGGAACTGGAGGGCTATCAGTTTACCTACTACGACGACCATGACCGCCTGATTGATGACCTGCGCCGGGACATGCCGGATCTGGTGCTCAATCTCTGCGATACCGGCTTCCGCAACGATTGGGATCTGGAGCGCAACATCCCCGCCTTTCTGGAAATGCTGGGCATTCCCTACTCAGGTGCTGACCCCATGGGCATCAGCCTGGGTACGGACAAGGCCATTGTGCGCGCGCTGGCGGTGAGCCTGGATATTCCCGTGCCCAACGAGACCTTTGTGGACCTCACAGCCGATCCGCTGACGTTGCCCGTTTCCTACCCCTCGTTGATCAAACCCAATGGTGGGGGCGGCAGCTTCGGTATTACGGAAAACTGTGTGGTGCACGACGCCGCCGAGGCGCAGGCCTATCTGCAATGGCTGGCGGATCAGAACCTGTATCCGCCGGAGGCCATCTGCCAGGATTTTCTCACTGGCGATGAATACACTCTGGGCATGATCGGCAACCCGGCCAGTGGCTTTACCGTGCTGCCGCCGCTGGTGATCGATTACAGCAAGCTCGACAGGAATCTGCCGCCGATTCTAACCCATGGCTCCAAGGCGGATCCGGACTCGCCCTATTGGGATAAGCTGAGTTTCCGTCAGGCGGAGCTGGATGAGGTCACCCGGGGGCAGATGGTGGATGCCTGCGCCAAGCTGTTCAAACGGCTGGGCTTCCGCGACTACTCGCGCATTGATTTTCGCTGTGGCGCCGACGGTGTGCCCCGGCTGATCGATGCCAACACCAACCCTACCTGGTACTGGGATGGCAAGATGGCGATGATGGCTGGCTGGGCCGGCTACAGCTATGCGGACATGCTGCGCATGATCCTGGAAACGGCCATCGAGCGCACCGGCGTGAAACGAGCCGAGGAGTCTGCGCGGTAGAAGCTCGCAGACGCCTGAAATCAGATCAGCCGGCGCGGAATGGACTCATCCCATTCGCGGGAGAAAAACAGCTCATCCCCGTCATGGGCAATGAGTGTGGCCTGCAGTCGGAAACGCTCCGCATCCGCGCTCAGTGTGCAGACGCATTCGATCTGGGTGGACCAGCCTTCGCGCTCCATCACACAGGCCTGGGTGATGCGTGCCTCGGCATTGCTGGCGTCGTATTCATGGATGCGGTAGTCCTTGCCGACGGAATACCCCACCGTCAGGTCAATGTCCTCAAGGTAGGCCAGGGAGGCGCCACCAAAATCGCCGCCTTCGTTGTAGACGTGGTACTGGGTTTCATTGTTGATCAGATTACGCTCTACCGCCCGCCTGAACTCGCCGGTCTGGAGGGACTCCGGTTCTGTCTGTGGTCCGCGCTCGGGCGGCTCGAAGGGGCGCAGGTCCACGTCCTCGGGGCGTTCCGGACGCACCGGCAGATCCAGGGTGCTGGTGCCGGTGTAGAGCTGGAGGTGAACGGGTTTGGGAGCTGGCCAGATCATGGGCCAGTAACTGGTGGATACGCTGAGACGAATCGTGTGGCCCGTCTCAAAGCGATAGGCCACATCGTTGAGCTGTACCCGAACCCGATAGCGTTGCCCCGGTTCCAACGGCTCCGGGGTCTCGCGGCTGTTGCGCTGGCAGAGATTCAGGACGCCGAAAGTGACACGCGAGGAGGCACCGTCCGGGGCCACATCATTGAGTCGCACGATGAGATAGGCCACCGGCTGGTCCACCTCCACCTCCAGTTCCGCCACCGGGGCACCCAGAATCTCAAAATCTTTCTCCACGGGGTCCGTATCAAAAAACAGTGATTTGCCATCGTCCTCGCGCTGATCAATGGCCATCTCGCCTTCGGAGCCGAAGCCGTACCAGTCACCACCGGCCAGGCCCGTGGTTTCCGGCGAACTCAGCCGCAGACGGTCTCCGGCCTGGGGTTCGGGGCTCAAGGCCAGGACATTGAGGTACCAGCGTTCGCACTGGATGCGTGGCGAGGGCCATTCGTCCTCGGCCACCCAGCGCCCCGGGCGGTACTCGTACAGCGGCGCCGGTGGCACATAGTCTTCCATCCAGGCGCGCATGGGGGGCTCATCCATGATGCCGTTGTCGATGTCCTTTAACCAGTAATCCCACCAGCGCAGCATTTCCTGGAAAAAGCCGATGGCCGGGCCGGGCAGGGCATTGTGCGGAAAGGCGTGGGACCAGGGGCCGATCAGTGCTTTGCGCGGGGCGCTGAGGTTTTCCATCATGCGTGGAATCGCGTTGGGGTAGCCGTCCGCCCAGCCGCCCACCGCGTACACGGCGCATTCAATAGCATCAAAATCCTCGCAGATGGAGCCGTGCTTCCAGTAATCGTCCCGGTGCTGATGTTCCATCCATACCGCTGGATAGAGCACTTGATTCTCAAGCCGGTGGCGCCACTGTTCGCGCCAGCCTTGCCCGTAAATCGCTGGGTCCGGTGGAAGCGCAGCGGTGGCAAAGAAAATGGAGCCCCAGGTCAGGTTCTCGTTCAACAGGCAGCCACCCATGTAGTGGGCGTCGTCGGCGTAACGGTCGTCCGTGGAACAGATGGTGATGATGGCTTTCAGGGCCGGTGGACGATGGGCGGCCACTTGCAGGGCATTGAAGCCACCCCAGGAAATGCCAAACATGCCTACTTCACCGCTGCACCAGGGCTGGGCGGTGATCCAGTCCAGAACGGCCAGGCAGTCATCCTGCTCCTGCTGCAGGTATTCATCATCAATCAGCCCGTCGGAATCGCCCGTACCCCGCAGGTCAAGCCGGATCGAGGCATAGCCGTGCCCGGCCATGTAATGATGCAGGGGTTCGTCGCGCAGCCGGGTGAAATCACGTTTGCGGTAAGGCATGCATTCGAGGATGGCGGGCACCGGTCGGGCTTCCGCGTCTGCCGGCAACCAGATGCGAGCCGCGAGACGACAGCCGTCCGGCATGGTAATCCAGGTGTTTTCGATTTCGCGGACGGTACGGGGGAACGTATCGACAACTTTCATAAGTCATCTCTCATTGGCAAGCGTCAGGCTCCGCTGCAGATGCGAGCGGCCCAGGGGCTGCATATGAAGCGAGTATAACAGAGCCGAGTCGGTTCAAGTCGGCATGCGCGAGGCTTGTATGCCTCTCCCCGTTGAGTATGCTGAAGCCTGACAGCACCAAGGGAATGAATCCTGTGGACGACCCGCGCAACACCATCCCCGATGTCCGCGACGGCCTTACCGAAACTGAGCGCGTCATCCTCTACGTACTCCAGCAGACGCAGGCTGAACTTGGTGAACGTTCGGTTCCAACCGCCATGCTGTATGGGCGCGTGGTGGAGTACGTGAACCTCAGTGAAGCCGAGCTGCATACCTATCTCTATCGACTCGGCATAAAGCGCCATGGGGAGGTTTGAATAATGGCGCGCGGCGTGAAAGCAATACACGACATCCGGACATTCCTGCGTTATTTTGTGGCTTGCCCTGATCCGTTGATCGATTGATGGTACATGCGCCATGTATAACGATTTTTTCGGGTTCCGCGAAGCGCCGTTCACCATCGCGCCCGATCCCAGATACCTCTATCTAAGCGAGCGCCACAAGGAAGCGCTGGCTCACCTCCTGTATGGCCTCTCGGGGCAGGGCGGTTTCGTGGTGCTGACGGGAGAGGTAGGCACGGGGAAAACCACCCTCTGTCGGCGTTTTCTGGAGGAAATTCCCGAGCACGTGGACATCGCGCTGGTCTTTAATCCGCGGGTCAGTGCCCGGGAGCTACTGGCGAGCATCTGTCGTGAGCTGGGCTTGCCCGAGGTGAAGGGGCACTCGATTATGGAGATGATCCATCGCCTCAATGATTACCTTCTGAAGGCGCATGCCGAGGGCAGGCATACCCTGGTTGTGATCGATGAAGCCCAGAATCTTTCCGTGGAGGTTCTGGAGCAGGTGCGCCTGTTGACGAACCTGGAGACCTCGGAGAAGAAACTCCTGCAGATCGCCCTGATTGGTCAGCCGGAATTGGCGGCTTTGCTGGACAGTCCCCGGCTGCGTCAGTTGTCCCAGCGTATTACCGCACGCTACCACCTGGACCGGCTGAATCGGCACGAAACCTTCAACTACATTGCCTATCGTCTGTCCGTGGCCGGTCAGCGGGGAACGATTTTCAGCAGGCGGGCGCTGGCTGCGGTTTATCGGCACAGTCGGGGCATTCCGAGACTGATCAACCTGATCTGTGATCGCAGCCTGCTCGGTGCCTATACCCGGGATTCGGTGACGGTCGATGCGGCCACGGTACATCGCGCGGCACGGGAGATTCGTGGTGGAGGTCGTGCCCGGTTTTCTCGACTGGCGTCTTTTCTGCCGAAAAGCCCGCAACTGAAGTTGGGGCTCAGTGTGTTTCTGTTCACCGTGACTGCCGCCATGCTGGTGATGGGAATGACAGGCGGTGTGGCTGAGCCGGAACCGGGTATTGCCGTCGATACGGTACAGCCGTTACCGAGCGCAGCGCCGCTTTCTGCTGCTCGGGCGCAGGACGGGCCGACCTTCCGGGAGATTGAGTTGATTACCGAGCCCGCAGAGACGCAACAGGATCCGCAGGCGACTCAGGATGTCAAATTGGCCCTGGATTCGCTGCGCCCCGAGACATCCCGCAAACAGGCGTTTGAAGCGCTTTTTGAAGCCTGGGGCCATGAATACCGAAGTGACGAGCATGGTCAGGCCTGTGCCTATGGTGGCAATCGTGGATTGGGCTGTCTGGAGCGGCAGGGAAGCTGGCGCAGTCTGGCCGTGCTCGATTTGCCGGCGGTGTTACGACTGATCAACCCGCGTGGGGAAGCGGTGTCTGTGGCTTTGCTGTCCCTGGAGCCGGACAGGGCTTATCTGAAGGTGGGCAACGAAGGGCAGTGGTATCCTCGCGAGGCCGTGGAGGCGGTCTGGTTTGGCCATTATGCGTTGCTCTGGCGTCTGCCGCCCTGGGAATCGCCGCTGATTGAGCCGGACAGCACCCAGGACCGGGAACTCTGGCTGGATCGGGCTCTGACCGAAGCCGACAATGCACGGTCAATGGTGTCGGAGGGGGCGCACGCTGACCTGGGACAGCGGGTCGCGGCCTTCCAGCGGCAGGAGGGATTGATGGCGGATGGGATTGCCGGCCCGTTAACAATCATCCGTCTTACCCACTATCTCGGACGTCCGGTGCCAAGGCTCTCTGAAGGCTCCGATGACGAGCCGATGTCTTCGACGGCATTATCCGATGCGTTTTCTGGTTGAGGTCTGGCGATGTCCTATATCCTGGATGCCCTGAAAAAATCCGAGGCCGAGCGCTCCGCCAGGGATGATCCTGAATATGCCCACCGGGTGCCCTTTGCTCCCACGCCACGGAAACGGCGCGAAATCTGGCCTTACCTGCTGATGTTGGCGCTGGTGGCCAACGCGTTCGTCATCGTGGTGGTGGTGTGGCCTCAATCCGGCCCGGAAAACGCCGCAGTCGCTTCAGGGGAACCGTCTCTGGTGCAGCGGGAGCAGTCGCAGGCGAGCGCGACCACCTCGGCGCCCCCGGAATCGGCAGCCGAGGAGGGCGTTGAGAGCCCCGAGGCGCCCGAGCCGGTAGCGGCACAGGAACGCCCTTCGGAGGTTTCCTCCAGTCCCCCCATGGAGGCGATAGGGGAAATTCCGGATATTAACGCCATGCCCCGCTCTGTTCAGCGGCGCGTTCCGCAGATGAGCTTCAACGGTCACGTCTATTCCTCCAACCCGTCCTCCCGGCGAGTGATGATCAATAATCGGATGTTGCAGGAAGGGGATCGGGTGGATGGATTGGTGATCCAGGAGATCACTGCCCCGGGTGTGGTCTTTCGTCTGGATGAGCATGTTTTTCAGATCGGAATTGTTCGGGACTGGAAAGGGGCTCTCTGAATGGCCCGGTGGTTCGTGATGGGTGATTGGCCCTGGTGACAGCGTCCGTTGTCAGAAGGGTCTTGCCGGTGTTTGCACCGGCGTTAAATTGAATGCTGGCACTTGTGATGATGTCAAAGCGCCAATCCCTCCAATCCGATGGGAGTGCGAACCATGACAACAACAACCGCAGACCATACCGGCAGTACTGAACACAGCAGTGATTCCACCGAACACGGCGGCATGCTCATACCCGAGCACCGGGACTTGCACTTTCTGCCGCCACGGGAACGGATTGAGGACTGGCACAAGCTGGGTCCGCACATGACACAGTTCATGAATACCCTGTCGATTTTCTTTCCGCCGGGGGAGCGGTTGTTCATCGACGCAGTGCGCGCTTTCCGTGATGAGATTCCCGATCCTGACCTGCGCAAGGCCGCTTCGGCTTTTATCAGCCAGGAAGCCATGCACAGTCGGGAACATGCCGAGTATAACCGGCTGATGGATGAGGCCGGGTTGCCGGCCGGACGCCTGGAGCGCCTCGTTGCCAAGAACCTGGAGTGGTTCAAGAAACACGGTAGCCGGAAGGATCTACTGGCGGAGACCATAGCCCTGGAACATTTCACCGCGCTGATGGGTGGTTTTATGTTGGACCACCCCGAGATTATTGAGGGCTCCCAGGAGGATTACCGTCGCATGTGGGAATGGCATGCCATGGAGGAGGTGGAGCACAAGGCGGTCTGTTTCGACGTCTGGGAGAAATGCGTCGGGCGCGGTCCGCGTGCCTATCTGCATCGCAGTGTGGGTATGTTGCGTGCAACGGCGCTGTTCTGGACCAACGTCACCCGTTTTTACCTGCAGATGACGGCAGCCAGCGACGCATGCAGGCGCGAAGGCTGGCGGGGTCATCTGACCGTCCTCAACACCTTGCTCGGGCGCCCGGGCCTGTTGCGGCGCCAGGTTCCGGCCTGGTTGGAATTCTTCCAATACAGCTTCCATCCCTGGCAGCAGGACAACAGCCATCATATCCGGAAGCTGGAAGAACTTGCCGAAGAGGCCGAGGCGGCTTATCGGCAGGCCCAGGCAGCTGACGCGACCCATCATTGAGCGGGGCAGTCCAACCCGGTCTTCAGGTCGCATGGAGCAAGAATCACAGCAGGCTTTGTATGTCCTCACGAATCTCGGCGGCTTTCTGTTCTACCTGGCTCTCGACTTCGGTTGGCGGGTAGTACATCAACAGATTGCCCCGAGGATTCATCAGGTAGAGGTAACCTGCTTCGCTGGCCCGTTCGGTATCGTCGACGTAGTCGCGCAGGGCGTGGTTTACGGCCTGAGGGGTCGCGGTGGTAACACGTAGATCCCTGAACGCCTCATCTTCGAGCAAGCGGTGCAGTCGCTCTTCGCGGGAATGGGGTTCGATGAGCAGTTGTCTGACCTGGGTCTGTTCGCTGTTCAGCGCGTCGGCAGCCAGGTTCATCTTGTAGAGACTATTGTGGCACGCCTGAGCGCAGTCTTCCGGGGCGATGTAGACCAACCACCAGCTGTCCGGAATTTCGCTGGCAGTGAAGGACGCTGATTCAAGTTTTGCGTTCAGTTCGACGAGGCCAACCGGGGGGATAATCAGGTGCCCGGAGTGCGGGCGGGCCGCACCCTCGAGCCAGCCCTGGTTGACCGCCACCCGGGCGAGAATGATCGGGGCGAGAAAAAGCACCAGCAGGGCCAGAAGGGTCAGGCGGGTTTTGGTGAGGTTGGAAGCTGGCTCTTTGGTCGCCATAGTGGACTGTGCTCGTGGCAAATCATGGGCTCGTGATCCGAGTATTGCAGATAAACTACAGAATTATCAGCAGCGGGTGCAAAAGGTGTGTGCAATGAGGACAAGAGGGCGCGCCAGGCACATGCAATCTGCGTGGTCAGGTGGGTGCGCCGGGGAGAACGCATGAGGTTTAACTCACCGATCGGGATGCTTGTCATTGTTGCCCTGCTTGTCAGCGTTGTCTCTGGCTGGAGTCTTTATCAGTGGCAGTCGCAGAATCCAGCGGGCAACAGTCGCCAGGTCAACGCCGATGGACAGGCGGCCAGAGGCTGGGCTGGCGAACAGATTGCAGAGACGGCACCTGAGTTTACCCTGACGGATCGGTACGGCCGCGAACGCAGCAGTGATGAGTGGGAAGGCCGGATCCGGGTTGTGAACTTCTGGGCGACATGGTGTGCCCCCTGTCGCGAAGAGATTCCGCTTTTGATGGATCTTCACAGGGAGCACAGTGATAGGGGGCTAACGGTTCTGGGCGTTGCACTTGATGATCCGGAGGCAGTGGGTGAGTTTGCTGATGAATTCAATATCAATTACCCGGTACTGGTGGGGGAGAAGGAGACCCGTCGCCTGGCCGAAGCGTTTGGTTCGGATCGGTTTGGCCTGCCACATACGATTATTGTGGACCCTGAAGGCCAGATTGCCGGTTTCCACCTTGGCTTGATGGCGCGGGAAGATATTACCCAGTTGCTTGAGCCTCTCCTGTCCCACCCTGCCCAGTAATCCACGCCACCTCCCTGATTGGGCTTGCCTGCCTGCAAATACTGGGCGTGAACGGGATGGTAATGCTTTTTTGCGATGTTCCTTCATTTGAAGGGTTGCGTAGCTAAGCGAAGTATGATTGCTTTGTAACTTAGCTCGGAGGGGTATCCTCACTTCAGCTATGCTTAAGTTGTAAGGACGCAACAGTCACTGACAATAACAAGACAACAATGCCGGAGTCAGGCGCCTATGATCATCGTGATTGCACTGGTGTTGCTCGTTCTTGGAACGGTGCTTTTCCATATTTTCAGTCCCTGGACGTTTACTCCCCTCGCCTCGAATTGGGTAGCCATCGATAGCACCATCAACGTCACGATCTGGATTACCGGTATTGTTTTTATCCTGGTCAATCTCTTCATGGCTTATGCCATCTACCGGTTTCGCTATCGCAAGGATCGTCGGGCGGAATACGAGCCTGAGAACAAAAAACTTGAAGTCTGGCTGACCGGCATCACCGCGGTAGGGATTGTCGCTCTGCTTACGCCGGGGCTCATTGCCTGGGCCGACTTCGTCGAGGCTCCGGAAGAGGCGGATACGTTTGAGGTGGTGGGGAAGCAGTGGCACTGGATGTACCGCTTCCCCGGTGAGGACGGAGAGCTTGGTCAGACCCACCCCCGCTTTGTCAGTAAGGACAACCCTTTCGGCATGGATCCTGATGATCCGGCCGGACAGGACGACATTCTCGTCTTCAGCAACATCCTGCACCTTCCGGTTGACCAGTCGTTCAAAGTGCTGATGCGTTCCATGGACGTACTGCACAACTTCGCCGTTCCCGAGTTCCGCGCCAAGATGGATATGGTCCCCGGCATGGTGACCCACATGTGGTTTGAGCCCACCCGTACCGGCAATTTTGAAGTGGTCTGTATGCAGCTCTGTGGCATGGGTCATCACGCCATGCGGGGGCGTGTGGTGGTGCAGGAGCAGGAGGCGTTCGATCAGTGGCTTGCGGGCCAGCCAACCTTTGCTGAAACCCAGGCTGCTGACCATCGAGGTGATCCCGAGCGGGGCGAGCAACTGTATGCCACCTGTGCCGGCTGTCATGGCAATGAGGGCGAGGGGAATGCCGACATGAATGCGCCCAAAGTCAGCGGCCTGGATCATGAATACCTCGTGCGTCAACTGCGCTATTACAAGGAAGGGATCCGCGGTGATCACGAAGATGACACCTATGGTCAGCAGATGGCAGGCATGATGGGGGTGTTGGACGATCAGGAGGCCATTGTGGATGTGGTGGCCTACATGAATACCCTTCCGGACAGCTCGGCACCGACGACTATCGAGGGTGATCCGGAGAGAGGCAAGTCCTACTACGAGAGCTGCAAGCATTGCCACGGAGCCCAGGCTGAGGGCAACTATTTCACCAAGGCCCCCAGGCTCGCTGGCCAGCATGACTGGTATCTGGTCCGCCAGATCGAGAATTTCCGCGAGGGCGTTCGTGGCAGTCATGACAGTGATCAGTACGGACCCCAGATGAAGCTGTTTGCCCAGCGGGTTCAGAGCGAGCGCGCCGTCAGGGACCTGGTGGCCTATATCAACAGCCTTGAACCTGATACGGACTCTGAGTAACAAAGATAATAAGTCGCCAGACTGTTAACAGTCTCCAGAGGGAAACGACAGATGACTCACGTAGCCATAGCGGATCAAGAAGAAGAAACGCATCATCACCCCACCAGCTTTGTCGCGAAGTACGTCTGGAGTCAGGACCACAAGGTCATCGCCGTCCAGTACAGTATTATTGCCATCTTCGTTGGCGTGGTCGCTTTGATCCTGTCCGGCTTCATGCGACTGCAACTGGGTTTTCCCGATACCTTCAGCTGCATCAACCCCAACACCTATCTGCAGTTCATGACCATGCACGGCATGATCATGGTGATCTATCTGCTTACGGCGTTGTTGCTCGGTGGCTTCGGGAATTATCTGATCCCCCTGATGGTGGGCACGCGGGATATGGTTTTCCCCTATCTCAATATGCTCAGTGTCTGGTTCTATTTCGTTTCCGTGCTGGTTCTTCTGGCGAGCTTCTTTGTTTCCGGTGGCCCCACCGGGGCGGGGTGGACACTCTATCCACCCCAGACGATCCTGCCGGGCACGCCGGGCAATGAATGGGGCATCATACTGATGATCGCCTCGCTGGCCATTTTTATTGTGGCCTTCACCATGGGCGGCCTTAATTACGTGACCACCATCCTGCAGGCACGTACTCACGGTATGACCCTGATGCGTATGCCGCTGACCCTCTGGGGCATTTTTATTGCTTCCATGATGGGGCTTCTGGCGTTTCCCGCGCTTCTGGTCAGCGCCATCATGATGGCGTTGGATCTGCTTGCCGGTACCAGTTTTTTCATGCCCACGCTGGTGTCGCTCGGTGATTCCGTCGACCACGAAGGGGGCAGCCCGCTGTTGTTCCAGCACCTGTTCTGGTTCTTTGGCCACCCGGAGGTCTATATCGTGGCCCTGCCCGCCTTCGGAATGGTCTCCGATGTTCTTGCCACCCATGCGCGCAAGAACATATTCGGGTACCGGATGATGGTGTGGGCGCTTGTGATCATTGGCGCGCTGAGCTTTGCAGTCTGGGCGCATCACATGTTCGTCAGCGGCATGAACCTGATTTTCGGTTTCTTCTTTGCGACCACGACCCTGATTATTGCTGTTCCCACGGCCATCAAAGTCTACAACTGGGTCCTGACGCTTTGGCAGGGCAACATCAAACTGACGCCACCCATGCTGTTTGCCATTGGCTTTGTGTTCACCTTTACCCATGGCGGGCTCAGCGGTCTTTTCCTGGGTAACGTCATCGTCGATGTTCCTCTGGCAGATACCTACTTTGTGGTGGCGCATTTCCATATGGTGATGGGCGTCTCCACGGTCATGGTCCTGTTCGCGGCGATTTATCACTGGTATCCGCTGGTAACGGGCCGAATGCTGCATGAGGGCATGGCCCGGCTGCATTTCTGGATGACGTTCCTGGGGGCCTATGCCGTGTTCCTGCCCATGCACTATCTGGGTTTCCTGGGGGTGCCCCGGCGTTATTTCGCCATGGGCGACACCGCCTTTATGCCAGAATCAGCACACACCCTGAATGCGAGCATCTCTATCTTTGCGCTGGTACTGATGCTCATTCAGACGGTGTTTATCTTCAACCTCATCTGGAGCCTCAAGCGCGGACCCAAGGCGGGCCACAACCCCTGGGGGGCAACCTCGCTTGAATGGCAGACACCACAGGTGCCACCAGGGCACGGCAACTGGGGAGATAAACTGCCCGTGGTCCATCGCTGGGCTTATGACTTCAGTGTTCCCAACGCGAAAGAGGATTGCATTCCGCAGAATGTCCCCAAGGGTGCGGACGAGACTCATCACGATGGTTCGGGTGAGCATTCAGAGGGGAAAACGGTGTGAATATATTCCAGAAACTCACTGAAAAACCCTGGGAGCCGAGTTCGGACGCCATGGCGGCGGCAGTCGCAACCGGTCCCACATCTCAGATTGATGCACGGAAGCTGATGCTCAACATCTTCCTGGCGATCGTCAGCGTGCTGTTTCTGCTGATTTTCGCCACCTTCATAACCCATTCCCAATACCCGGGGTTCGAGTCCCTGGCCGGTGAGCCCTGGAAACCCTTTGCCGACACCACAAATCTCTGGCTCAACACGCTCTGGCTGACTCTGAGCAGCGTGGCCATGCACACCGGGTTGGTCAAAGCCCGGCGTGGGATTTCCGGGCATGCGCTGATTGCCATGGTGCTGGCGATATTCTTTGCGGTTCAGTTTGTGCTGGCCCAGCTCTGGTTGTGGCGGGACCTCAGCGGCATGGGGTACACCCTGCCAAGCAATCCGGCTAACAGCTATTTCTATCTCATGACAGGCGTACATGCGCTGCATCTGATTGGTGGGCTTGTGGTTGTGCTGCGATCCACCTTTCTCCTGTGGCGCGGGGGTGCGCTGGAAAGGATCCAGAACAGTCTGAAGCTGTGCGCCACCTACTGGCATTATCTGCTGGGCCTCTGGCTGGTGCTGTTTTTTCTGCTGACACGGTCACCGGAAACCTACAGAGCCATCGCTATCGCATGCGGGTTGGGGTAAAACAATGACAACAAAATCCAATGAAACGGAAGTGACGGCCTCGGAAACCTGGCAGGGCGTTGTCGCGGACTGGTCCGCGGACAAGGAAACCTTTGCCATGCCCTGGGGCAAGTTGATGATGTGGATCTTCCTGCTCGGGGATACCTTTATTTTCGGTATCTTCCTGGTGGCGTACATGGCTGCCCGCATGAACGCGGTTGAACCCTGGCCGGATACAGAGGCCATTTTCTCCATGACCTTGTTCGGCCATGAGTTTCCCTTGCTCCTGATCGCCATCATGACCTTCATACTGATTACCAGTAGCGGCACCATGGCCATGGCGGTGAACTACGCCTACCGAGGGGATCGCCGCAAGACCGTTCTCTTCATGTCCGCGACTGCCCTGCTGGGGCTTTCCTTTGTCGGCATGCAGGCTTACGAGTGGTATCAGCTGATCTACAATTACGACATACGACCCTGGGGTAATCCGTTGGGTGCCGAGCAGTTCGGGGCTGTTTTCTTCATGATTACCGGCTTCCACGGTCTGCATGTGCTGGCGGGTGTTATCTACCTCTCGATTGTCGCGCGCAAGGTGTCCAGGGGGCACTATGAGAAGAAGGGCTATGCGATTGTTGAAATCACGGGGCTGTACTGGCACTTCGTGGATCTTGTCTGGGTATTTATCTTTGCGTTCTTCTACCTACTGTAGGGGGTGACTATGAGTGCAGCGACCCATCAGCCTCCGATCAGCCTGTTTCTCAAGGTCTGGGGCCTGCTTTTTGTTCTGAGTTTCTTCTCTTATCTGGTCGAGTACTACGGCATGGAGGGGGCCTGGCGCTGGTCCCTGGTTTTGCTGTTCATGGTTCTCAAGGCGGCGGTGATTCTGGCTGTTTTCATGCACGTCTGGTGGGAGCGGTTGTCATTGTGGCTGTCGCTGGGATTGCCCACCCTGTTGCTGATCACCCCCGTCGTCATATTGGCGATTGAAGGGGGATACATCAGCGGGTTGAGGCTTGAGTTCTTCACGCGCTAGAACTGCCGCGCGCTTTCTGAGCGCCTGCGGGCAGTTTTCCTGAGAGGAGCGGTGAGGTGTCGGGTATGCCGGGTAGATTCAAATTGCTCTCACTGCTGATCGCCCTGGCGCTTGTGGTATTCATTGCTGCCAGCGTTTATGCGTTGACCCGCCCGGCGGCAGAGCCGAAAATCCAGGGTGTTCTGATCCAGCAAGGCCGAGATATTCCGCAGTTCCAGTTGACCGACCACCGCCAGCAGGCGTTTACCAATGACGATCTGCGCGGCCGGTGGCACCTGGTCAGCTATGGTTTCACCCATTGTCCGGACATCTGCCCTGTGGCCCTTTCGGCCAAGGCCGGAGTGGCCCGTCGGGCTGAAGAGCAGGCGGAGCAGTACGCCGATCTCGATCTGCTGTTCTACAGCGTGGACCCCCAACGGGACACCCCCCAACACCTGTCGGATTACGTGACCCATTTCCATCCGCGCATGACGGGCCTCACGCTCTCTGGGAATGGGGGCGAGGCTCACGAGCCCTTTGAGAGGGGTTTGGGCATTGTGTACGAGATTCCTGAGTACGACCGCTGGGGCGAACCCTACCCCGATGATCACTACCCGGTGAACCATGGCGTTAAGATCTACCTGATCAATCCTCGTGGTCAGTTACAGGCGGTGTTCGAGCCGGAGTACAACGAGCAGGGCAGGGTCCATATTTCCAGGGACCGACTGCTGGAGGATTATCTGGCTGTCAGGCGTTATCTCGACAGAGGTTGATTGCCTCGGATTCCGCATAATATTTCATGTAATGGGCATAGGGTTTCGGCCTCAGTTGAGGCCGAAACGGCGGGAGCGTTCGAAGCGATAGAAGTCGTTCTCTTCCTCGCGGCGGATGGTCTCTGCGGCGTGGTCGAAGTGTTCCCGGCGCAGTTCGTTCAGTTGTTCCTCCAGGTGTTCTTCGGAGTATTGCCGGGTCAGTTGTTCCCTTTTCTCCATATAGGCCAGACCGTTTTCCCAACGCTGGTTGCGCTCTCTGTCCCGTTCTTCCATGCGCTCGACGGCTTGTTCGGAGTAGCCGAGCGTTCGGCGTAGTTCATTGATGCGTTGCTGGCGCTCCTCGGCTGGCAGGGCACGTAACTGTGCCTGGACACTGTCGAGACTGAACAGGGTATTGCCGAGTGCGTCAGCTGAAATCAGGCGCCTCTCCATACCATCGCCATAAACCTCCTCCACGGCCAACTCCAGCTGATAGGCCGTTTCCTCCAGGGTGATTTCGTTGGCTTCATTCAGTCGGTCCAGAGCTTCATGCATGGCTTGCTGGCGTTCTTCCATGGCGGCGACCTCCTCGGCCCAGATGAGATCAGCATCGTCACCGAAGAGTTGCTGGCGTTTGCGCCAGATGGCGCCCTGGCGTTCCACCATGGGCATTTCCCGCAGGTTGAGTTCGTGCTCCGATAGCCAGGCATTGTACTCAAGGAGCCTTTCAATCAGGGCCAGGATCGCGCGTTCTCGTTCCGGGAAGGCGAGGGCGACGGCCTCTTCGAACAGGGCCGGACCGCGCTCCGCTCCATGCTGGTTGATTAACTGCCGACGTTCCTCAAAGAGCTTCGCCTGGGTGGCGGGGTGATCGATGGTTTCGCCGTAGTTTTCAAGGAAGCGCACCGCCAGCTCGTGAACCAAGTCGGAAGACTCCTCTCCGGACTCTGTTGTCTGTGCGGAAGCGAGCGTGGTCTGGGTTTCAGTGTTTGAAGGGAGGTCATCAACCCTGTCACCACCCAACTCCAGGCCCTGGCCATACAGTACGATGCCAACGCCCGAGGCAATCACCAATAAGGCAGCAAGGCGGGTTTTTGTCATGGCAATCTTTCCTCATTGCGACGGGGGGAGCGACCCGTTCGGGGCCGCTCGCCCGGAACGGTTAAAGCAGGGGCTGCAACCTGGGCCAGATCAGGTCAGCGAGCTTTTCGGAACCGCTGCTGCTGGGGTGAATACCATCAAAAATGATATCGCTGTTAACGATGGTTTGCCGAGGGTCCACGAAGGTGCAATTGACCACAGCGTTTTCGCAGGCCTGTCCCAGACGGGGAGTGCCGTAGTCGATGGCTTCACGCATGTTTTCCAGGCGTAGCAGGCCGTTCTTGGTGTAGTAGTAGCCAAGATAGACCACGTTCTCCACGCCATCGGCGGCCATCTCGTTGAGCAGGTTCACGACCTCCACATAGATGTCGTCGATCAGGTCCTTGCACTTGCTGCTGAGCCGGCCGAACTGATACCAGCGTGTCTTGCAACGATAGGGGTCCAGAGCGATGGCGGGAATCAGGATGTCGTTGCCGCCGCCATCCATGACCACGATGTCGATGTCCGAATGGTCGTTGCGTGCCCGGGCATACTGATCCACAACGGGCTCGGCAATGACTTCGCCGCCGGTCATCGAAGCACCGGAACGGGTGTAGCGGCGGAAGGTTTCGCCTGCCTCGTTTTCCAGGTTGTCCTGTATCTCTCCGGACAGCGCGAAGATCGAATCCCCAATGGTGATCACTTCGTTTCTGTCCGCATCGGAAACACGGGAGTTACTTGCCAGGGAACCAATGGCATCACAGCCGGTCATGGCCAGCGTCAGCAGCGCCACGCCCATTATGCGCAGTAATGGATTGGCACGGCGCTCTCTTTTACAGAGTGCTCTGTTGTTCATTGTTGTTTCTCCGTTGTTTGGATGTCGCATGTGCCGTACTGCGTCATCGGCCTTGCCAGCAATACCGTCAAGGGGGATAAGCCAGTATGGCTCTGGCGCCGGAGAAGCGCGTCAGAAAGGCAAATTTTGTGATGCTGTGAGGCAGGTCTCGTTGAATGGGTGGAAGCGAACCCTCCTGCCGCGTCGGGCCGCGGCAGGAGAGATGGAATTCATGGTTCCGTTGTCACAGTCACTGGCGTCATTCCGCTCCGGCAGTTGCTGTTCCGGGCCCGCCCCCAGTGGGTGCGCCACCGATGTCGTCACTTCCCGGGGAACAATGGCTGACTGTGTGGTTTTGCTAACCTCATGAAAAATAGTGCAAAACGAATGGTTCGCCTTCCTAAAATCATATAATGTACTAATGTTAATGAAGACGACGATGCCTGAACTCCATTGGCTTGCCCACCAGCGGTTGCCCCTGAGAGTTCTCCGGGCACGGAGTCTCGTCTGAAAAACAACAGGGAGAGCTCACCATGGTCAGATTACCAATAACACATTGGGTTCTGATGGCATTGCTCGTGGTGTTGGTCGGATGCTCGTCCGGCAGCAGTAGCAGCGATGATTCCAATGACCTTGCGGCGGTCGCCGACGCCATTCATGCGATGGATGTATCGGGTGCCCAGGGCGTATTTGTGAC
>SLIH01000345.1 GCA_007135745.1 Halomonas sp.
ATTGGCGAGTTCGATTTTGTTGACCTGCGGGCGTTGAACCGGCGCATAGAAAGCCGCCTGCCTGCGTTCCGTGATGCCTTCATCCAGGCAGAAAAGGAAACCGGCATGCCCGCGGATCTGCTGGCCGCTCTGGCTTATCAGGAATCGCACTGGGATCCTCACGCCCGCTCTCCAACCGGGGTTCGCGGGATCATGATGCTGACACTGCGCACTGCCAGGGATCTGGGGGTGGAAAGCCGTCTGGACGCGGAACAGGCTATTGATGGCGGTGCCCGCTACCTGGCGGACCGTCATCGCCGGCTCCCGGATACCATCCCAGAACCGGATCGTACCTTTCTTGCGCTGGCCAGCTACAACATCGGCCGAGGGCACCTTCTGGATGCGCGCCAGCTGGCCCGGAATCTGGATAAAAACCCGGATTCATGGAGCGACATGCGCGAAGTTCTGCCGCTGAAAGCGGACAAGCGCTATTACCCGAGTACCCGTTACGGATACGCTCGCGGTTACGAGCCAGTCCATTACGTTCAACGTATCCGCAACTATCGGGACATCATCAGCGCGGCTTTTGAGTAGATTACTCGCCGCGCGAGTTCCATTCTTCCAGAGTGTCCTCAAGAGCTTCATCGATTGGCCTATCCGCTTGCTCGTGCTGCACCAGCAAGCGATGCAGCCGCTCCTGGAGAATGGCCTCGTGCAGTTCTTTCTGGCGCATCTCATTACGCAGTGCCTTGAGCAATGCGGCCGCCATGAAGATCATCAGCACCATGAAAGGAAACGCCGCCACAATGGATATGGTCTGAAGGGCAGCCAGCCCACCACTGACCAACAGCACCCCGGCAACCGTCACCTGAATTATCCCCCAGATAACCCGCATCCAGCGGCTGGGTGACAACACCCCGCGACTGGTAAACATACCCAGAACGAAGGTTGCTGAATTAGCCGAGGTGATTACAAAAAGGACAATCAGGGCGAGCACGAGAATGCCCAGAACGCCGGCGCCAGGCATCAGCTCAAGAGTCTTGAAAAGGCCGGAACTGACCTCCGTAGCCACGGCATCGCCAATAGCCGCGCCCTGGAACAGCTCGAAGTAGAGTGCCGACCCCCCGAAGGTTCCAAACCAGAGCATGCTCAGCAACACAGGCACACCAATAACACCCAGCACAAACTCGCGAATGGTCCGTCCCCGGGAAATCCGGGCAATAAAGCTTCCGACGAAAGGCGCCCAGGACAAGCCCCAGGCCCAGTAGAAAATGGTCCAGCGCTCGACCCAGTCATCCCCGGTGTATGGCGTCATGACAAGGCTCATACCGATCATGTTGGAAAAATAATCGCCGATGGCATTGGTCATGGCCGCGGTTATGAAATCGGTGGGGCCGAGGAAGAACACATACAGCAGGATGAGTCCTGCGAGAAGCATATTGACATCACTGACATAGCGAACACCACGTTCAAGCGGTGTCAGGGAGCACAGCACAAAGACAATCGTAATGCCGCCCAGAATCATCAACTGTTGCTGGGCACCGAAGCCTACATCAGCCACGGATCCAAGGCCGCTATTGATCTGAATAATGCCCAGACCGAGAGTGGTTGCCACACCAAAGACCGTGGATATGACGGCCAGCACATTGATGCCGTGCCCAAGCCCGCCATCGACCCGATTGCCCAGACTGGCACGGAAGGTCTCACTGATCAGCCCGGGGCGCTGCTGGCGAAAACGTACATAGGCAATGGCCAACCCAACCACCGCAAAGTTGGCCCATTGATGGAAACCCCAGTGAAAGAATGAATACTGCATACCCAGACTGGCAGCTTCAGGGGTACGGGCTGCGGCCAGACCCAGCGGCGGATCCACATAATGGGTCATGGGTTCCGCAATTCCCCAGAACACCAGGCCAACCCCCATACCTGCGGAAAAGATCATCCCCAGCCAGGCGGGATAGGAAAACTCCGGCGCCTCACCATCGGCACCCAGACGGATATGGCCGTAGTCGCTCAGGCCCACCCCAATGCAGAAAACAAGGAAGCCGGTCGTGGCGAAGAGGTAAAGCCAGCCAAAGTGCGATGTGGTGAAATCAAGCGCCAGTGCCGACCAGTCCGCCAGCTGTTCCTAACGCAGCACACCCAACGCCACAAAAAGAGCCAGGAAGCCCAACGACCAGTAAAAGACCCAACCTGGCCCCCGACCCATGAACGAAGCCGCCTGCTTCCACATAAAAAATAACGCCTCCCTCTCAGAGGATCACCTTGCACAAAGGCCCAATCCTACCGCTGCAGAGGTGTGACGGCTATAGCCAGCCCTGATATAGACCCAGGAAGAATCCGGAGGAAAGCACCCAATCTAGGGGGAATGGGGGAGGTTCCGCGCGGCCTCCTGAAACTGGTCGACCAGTTTCGGTGCCTGAAGGTTTGCACTCGAGAACACCAGCCCAATATCACGCTCGAAAATTGGACTCTGAACGAGCTCAGGGAAGATCCCGTTGGCCAGGGAATAATCAACCGGGCGCTCAAAACTGATCAGATACTCCCCCCTTCCGTGCTGGAGCATCTGGATTGCGGAACGGACATTGGGGGCATAATTGATAGACGTGGAATCCGCATTGATCACATCATCAAGCACGCCCAGATAGGTGTAGTTGCGCAGAAGGATCAGCTTCTTGCCCCGCAGATCCTCAATGGAGTCCACGGGCTTCTGATCTGGATGATGATAGGCAGCCAGGCGGATGCTCCCTGACAGAACATCGGCTTCCAGAACCCATGGCTGCAGATAGGGAATACCCATGGCGCCGGGCCACAGATCTATCTTGCCAGTCTTCAGATAAAGGTGCACTCGCCCCAGCGGGAGCCCTTCCCAGCGCACCCTGTACCCAGCACTGTTTGCCAGCGCTTCCACCCGATCAATGACGGCCCCGCTGGGATCGCCGGAAGGATTGGAATATGTCAGGGGGGGAAACTCAACGTAGGCCCCGCGAAGCACCGGTTTATGTGCCTGCTCCGCCCACACCGGCACAACTGCCAGCAAAAGGCACAGATTAATCAGAAAGCAAGCGACTGCTCGAATGAGCGGCATCAGACACCATCACCGTTCAGCAAAAAATACTCTTGCTTTTAAGACTGACGCAATATTGCGCCATGTCAATAACTCGCTTGGCTATCTATACTGATGGTAATTCTCCCCTGAGGTGGGTGCCTGAGCGAGATCGGGCCATTTCATAGCACCAGACATTGGCAAAATCCTTTCAATCATTTACTGGCTTACCTGCGCCCACCGTGGTAAGGTTCTGCCTGCGTTGTTCCCTCCGCTTTTCCAGGCATTCCTGCCTCTGTATATCGCCGGTTGGTCTCCGCACACTGATCGCGGACTGCTTTTTGCCAGGGCCACTCCCGATTCTGCTGATGCATGCTCCTTAATGCGGGCATCCACCGTCCTGGCGTTATATATAGGTAAAACTGAATGTCATTTGACTCTCTCGGCCTTTCGGCCGAACTGCTTCGTGCTGTCCGTGAACAGGGCTATGAAACTCCGTCGGCTATCCAGGCCAGCGCGATTCCGGCAGCGCTGAAGGGCGCCGACCTCATGGCCAGTGCCCAGACCGGCACGGGCAAAACCGCGGCTTTTACACTGCCGCTACTGCAGAAGCTCAGTGCTGAAACCGCTGGCAAGGGGCGCCGAGTGCGTGCCCTGATCCTCACACCAACGCGGGAACTGGCCGCCCAGGTGGAAGACAGCATTCGCACTTACGGTCGTCACCTGAACCTGCGCTCACTGGCTGTCTACGGCGGCACCGGGATTGGCCCGCAGATGCGTCGACTCAATCAGGGAGTGGATGTTCTGGTAGCCACACCCGGTCGCCTGATGGATCACATGGAGCGCCGCACCGTCGATCTTTCCAGCGTCGACACGCTGATTCTCGACGAAGCGGACCGCATGCTGGACATGGGTTTCCTTCCGGCGATCGAAACCATCGTCAAGGCCCTGCCGAAGACACGCCAGACGCTGCTCTTCTCGGCAACCTTCCCGATGGCGATCGAGAAGTTGGCCGGCAAGTTCATGAACAAACCGGAGCGCATTGAAACCGGCGAGCGTAACGCAGCCGCCGAACAGGTGGACCAGAGTGCCTACATGGTGGACACCCACCGCAAGCGGGAACTGCTGACCCATCTCATCGGCACGGAAAACTGGGGCCAGGTCCTCGTATTCACCCGCACCAAGCGGGGCGCGGATCAGTTGGCCAAGGAACTGGAACGCGATGGCATCCGCTCCACCACGATCCATGGCAACAAAAGCCAGAACGCCCGCACCAAGGCGCTCAATTCCTTCAAGCGGAACAACGTTCGGGCTTTGATCGCCACGGATGTTGCCGCCCGGGGCATCGACATCAACCGCCTATCCCATGTGGTCAATTACGATGTTCCGGATAACCCGGAAGACTACGTGCATCGTATTGGCCGTACCGGACGTGGTGGCGAGGACGGTCGAGCAATCTCTTTCGTCAGTGCTGCGGAAAAAGGCAACTTTGCCGGCATCCGCCGCATGGTGCGCAAGGATATCCCCTCCGAGATCATGGAAGGCTTCGAGCCCAAACAGACGTCGGCGGGTGCACCCCGACGTAACGGTCGCGGACGACCGGGTGGACCCGGTGGCCAGGGCCGCCGCTCAGGGCCGCCGGCCCACCGGCGTCAGGGCTCGGGGCGAAGTTTCTCCCGCAGCAGAGCCTGATCCCATTAAAGCCCGACCCTGTGTCGGGCTTTTTTATGTCGAGGCAAATTATCATCTACACTGATAATACTGGAACGGAATATTCTTAATCTGCACAGAACTACCTCAGAGCCAACCAGATTCACGGATGATTCGGTGCTGTCTGTGTTCTTTGACGGGTATTTAAATGCTCAGGCAACTCCCATGTGTCATTTTCTTTGCATTGGTTCCACTCCTGCCCGCACACGGCAAGGCTGATACCGAGCTGCACGTGAGCCTTATGCTGTCCAGCGGAGAGCAACGAACCTTTTTCAATCAGGCCGCACGCCACTTTGAGCGCCGCCACAGCGATGTTTCCATTCAGGTCCATGTTTTTTCTGATCGCCAATACAAACAGAACCTGCACACCTGGCTTGAGCAGGAGCGCTTCGATGTCATGTACTGGCACGCCGGCGAACGCCTCTTTGAACTGGTCCGGGAAGGTCATGTAGCTGCCATTGATAACCTCTGGAAGGACAACCGCTGGGACGAAGCCTTTCCCGACGCCATCTGCCATCTGGTCAACCACGAACAGAACTACTATGCCGTGCCCTACAGTTACTACCCCTGGGGCATCTACTACAACCGCAAACTTTTCCGCCGCCTCGAGCTGGAACCCCCTGAAACCTGGGAGGACTTTCTGATGCTGGGTGACACGCTGAGGGCGCACGGGATTACGCCCTTGAGCGCGGGAACACTCGATTACTGGCCGGCAGCGGCCTGGTTCGACCTGATCTCGCTGCGTCTGCACGGCCCGGAATTTCACCGCGCCTTACTCAGAGGTGAGGTAGCCTATACCGACGAGCGAGTGAAACAGGTACTGGCGCACTGGGCGGAGTTGATCGAGCGTGACTTCTTCACTTCGGGCCATGAGAACCGTAGCTGGAAAAATGCACTGCCTCTGCTCTATCGCGATATTGCGGGGATGATGCTGATCGGCAATTTCGCCGCCTATGAGATTCCCGAAAGGATCCGGCAGAATTTCAGCCTCTTCAGCTTTCCAGTGATCGACAGTAAACAGCCCCGCACGGAACTGACCCCTACCGATGTGTTTTTTCTTCCCAGCCATGCAGCTGACAACGAGCTCGCACAGAAGTTTCTGAGCTATATGGCGGAACCCCAGATCCAGCAGCTACTGAATAATGAGAGCGGTATGCTGCCCCCTCACCGACACGCCGTTCCAGGAATCGGGCTGTTGCTGGAGGAAAGTCAGAAACTGATCGATCAGGCGGAAACCACGACGCAGTACTTTGACCGCGACACGGTTCCGGCCATGGCGGAACGAGCCATTCGGATCTTCCAGGACTTCATGCGGGAACCCGACATTGACGAGACGGCGCGCGCACTGGAAAAGGCGCGACAACGGGTCTTTGAAAACTGAAGCTCTCAGAAATTCCCGGCCCGCACAGCCCGGACCCGGTTTGCACCGGCCTTGATCGTCCGTGTTGCGCTGCCATCCTGGAAACTCACCGTCCAGGCATTCAGCGTGTCAGCCTGAGAAGAACTCCAGTAATCACGTGAACCCGAAAAATCCCCAAGCCCCGTCTGCGCGAGATTCCGGTACATCCGATCAAGCTCGTCCCGGGAGGGAAGAAACCAGTCGCAGCCTGTAGGGACCTGACTCGTGGCAACCTGGGCCGCTTTGTTTTGCTGCGATTCCGCACCCTCAGGCGGATTATTCAGCGCGTCGATGATCAGCTGCGTGTTCTTCGCCCCGGTGCCAAATTCCGTGGATGATTCCGGCACGTCCAGATCCCGCCCCACAAAGCTCACGGCCCATTCGTGCAGGGCATTGTCGCCATCGGACCGAGACACGGTTCTGTCTTCCCGTGCCGCCTCCAGGTAGTCGAATTCAAACTCATCGTTCTCATCGACGAAGAACACCCAGCCACCAGTGGGCCCTTCTTCCCCAACTTCAAAAGGCCCCTGGCCAACAGGGCAGGCACTGCTTGCACCACTGCTTCCACTGCCCAGATCAAGATCCGGGCATCCAGCCAGGAACACCGGCGCGAGGAAAATCACCGCTATATTTCGAATATTGTTCATTCGCTTTCGCAATGCGGGGCCTCCGGATAGATAAACACAGAACCGCTTTTTTTCAGACATACCAAGATACGCCTTGTTTCAGTAGCTGACTGCGTGATATCCCGCAATAATGGAAACCAGCAGCCATCATTGGTCTATGCTGGTAGCCTGTACCAGAAACGGCACAATCCAAGGGAGCCAGCCTCATGTTCAAAAACCAGGTTATATGGATCACCGGCGCCTCTTCCGGCATTGGCGAAGCCCTGGCTGTTGCGTTTGCCGATGAAGGCGCCTGCCTGGTGCTGTCCGCTCGCCGACAGAAGGAACTCGAACGCGTGGCGGCACGCTGTGAAGCTGCGGGAGCACCTGAAAAACACCTGTTGGTGCTGCCATTGGATGTCACCGATGCCTCTGCCTCATTCGCCGCCACCGAGAAGGTGCTCGAACGATTCGGACATATTGACCTGCTGATCAACAATGCGGGCATTTCCCAACGCTCCCTGTTCAAGGACACCGAGCTGTCGGTCTACCAGAAACTCCTGGATGTCGATGTCATGGGGCAGATCGCACTGACCAAGGCCGTTCTGCCTCACATGCTGGATCGCGGTCGCGGCCATATTGCCATCACCTCCAGTGTTGCGGGCAAGATTGGCGTTCGCCTGCGCACCGGGTATTGCGCCGCCAAACACGCCGTCATTGGTTTCTTCGATGCCCTGCGGGCAGAAGTCGAGGAGGATGGCATCATGGTGTCGACCATACTGCCAGGCTTCATTCGCACCGCAATCGCGGAGAATGCTTTGGCTGCGGATGGTTCGCGCTATGACGAACCGGATTCGGACATTACCGGTGGCATGGACCCAGACAAGGCGGCCCGTGTTATCGTTTCCGGACTGGCCAAAGGCAAGCGTGAAATACCGGTCGGGGAAGGCAAGGAAATGTTGGCACTCTGGTTAAAGCGACTTTCGCCGGAGCTCATTTTCCGGATCACGCGGAAAAGCAAATAATCCCACAGGTCAGTCGGAGCAGGACGCACCATGAAGACACTGGCGCTTATCCGGCATGGGAAATCCAGCTGGGATGACCCCGAAAGAAAGGATATCGACCGTCCGCTCAATCCACGCGGCCGACGCAATGCCCCCGAGATGGGAGAACGCCTGGCTGGCCGGGGGCAGACACCCGATCTGTTACTGAGCAGCCCGGCCCGACGGGCCCGAGATACCGCCGGCATTATCGCCAGGGCAATCAATTACCCCGAAAGCGATTTGAAGCTGGAGCATTCGCTGTACCTGGCGGATTCAACCACTCTGCTGAAGCTGGTGCACCGACTGCCCGCGGAGCTTGATGAGGTCTGGATTGTGGGGCATAACCCGGATCTCACGGAGTTCGCAAACAGCCTGGGGGATTTCGAAACCGACAACATGCCGACCTGTGCCATCTGCCGGTTTTCCTTCGAGGTGTCTCACTGGTATGAGGTAAAACCAGGAAGTGGGACACTCCGGGAATACGACACCCCGAAGCACCCCTGGCAACCAGCCTGAAACCCTACTCCGGGAGCGGGTTATCACCGAGAAGCAGCCGGTTCGACTCATCGTCGCTGTCGCTGGTGATGATCCGATAGATACCCCCGGCATCAAGCTCCAGTGACTGTTCTATCGCGGTGTTTGACGGCGCCCCAGCTTCAGTGACGACAAATTCGTAATTGCCTTCCGGAATCGGCAGATAGGCAGAGCCTTTGCGGAAACCAAAACCGGACAGTATTGGATCGGTCAGTACACCCTCTTCGGCAATATCCGTCCCTCCGGGCAACAGGTAGACATCCACGTCGCCCATGGCTTCGGCACCATGCACTACCCGCAGCCTGGCATTGGTGCTCACCCGACGGTCTTCATTTCGGAAGGAGAGGATCTCTTCTTCGCCTCCATTCTGGACATCGCCGAGTAGCATGACAGTGCGGCTTCGGCCGCGATTGATCTTGAGATTACGTTTCAGTTCGTCATCGTTGTCTTTCGTGACAATGACATCCCGCGCAGAACGGATGGAGAAATCGTAGTCGCCAATACCGGCACCCGGTTGAACCTGGGTATATTCCAAATCGTCCGCACCCTTCCCACCCTGAGCGCTGATATCAACGGGACCAAGACCGCGCGCATTGTGCACGTACTGGAACCCGCCTCTCTGTTCCTTGTGGAAATACTCATCCACCTTGCTGCCATCCACCCGAACCACACTGACCGGACTGTCTGCATCCACACCGGTATTGCCAACCACGGCAAACAACAGGTCGTGGCCCTCGGCCAGATTCACCAGAGTGTCATCGCCACTGTCGTAGAGGATGTTCTCAGTATTCCCCGGCTCGGTCAGGCGTATGCGAAACAATCCGGGTTCCAGCTCAATCGCGCCGGACCCTTCAGTGAATGACAGCGTGCCAACGGGTTCATCCAGGGAGGCTCCATACTCAGTCAGGAACACATCGACTGCGTCCACACCCCCAGCCATATGAACAGCGCGAACGCGGACGGGATCCCTTGCATCTTCATCCGCGTCTTCGTCGTCGTCA
>SLIH01000387.1 GCA_007135745.1 Halomonas sp.
CCCAGGTCTCACTGCATCAATCAGTGCGACGAATCGACATAAATCAAGCACATCGTAATCGACATAGTTTATGATAATGATTTGCATTACAATACGCAGGTTTTTTCAGACACCGGAATCGCAGCGAGGCGCCATGCGTAACCTTCTGATCACTCTGATTGCTCTGGGATTGATTGTCGCAGTGCTGGCCACCGTCCTGCCATTCAATAACGATGATCAGCTCACACTCTACTCCGGCCGTGGCGAGTCCATGGTAAGCCCCATCATCAACAAGTTCGAGCAGGAAACGGGCATTAAGGTCAACGTGCGCTATGGGGGCACTTCCCAGCTTGCCGTGCTGCTGCAGGAGGAAGGCGATCGCACGCCTGCGGATCTTTTCTGGGGCCAGGATGCGGGCGCCATGGGCGCGCTGAGTGAAGCGGGGCTGCTGCAGACTCTCCCGACGGACCTATACGGGGATCTCCCCTCCATCTTTACCAGTGAGACCGGTGAATGGGTCGCTGCCAGCGGACGGGCCCGCGTGTTCGTCTATTCACCACGGCGGGTGTCCGAGGATGAACTCCCGCAAAGCGTCTTCGATCTCACCGAGCCCCGCTACGAAGGTCGAGTCAGCTGGGCTCCCAATAACGGCTCCTTTCAGTCCTTCGTCACCGCCATGCGCCATGAACACGGGGACGAACGCACGCTCCAATGGCTACAGGACATGAAGGCCAACGGTACCCAGAGCTTCCGCAACAACAGTACCCAGGTCGAGGGAGTAGCTGATGGCTCAATCGATTTTGGCCTTGTGAACAACTACTACCTGCCGCGATTCAAGGCAAACGACCCCAATTTCCCCGCCGAGCAGGCGTTCTTCAGCGATGGCGACATCGGCAACCTGGTGAATGTTGCGGGCATCGGCATCATACGCCACACCGAACGCACAGAAGCTGCCGAGGCCTTTGTCCGCTTCCTGCTTTCGCACGAGGCGCAACAGTATTTCACCAGCACGGTTTACGAATACCCGGTTCGGGACGGTGTGCCGCAGCACGAGGAGCTCGAATCCTTTGAGCGCCTGCTTTCAGTGGCGCCCGAAATGAATCTGGATCAGCTCACGGACCTGGAAGGGACCCTGAAACTGTTGCGGCAGGCTGACCTGATCTGACCCGCGAAGGAGGCTCACGTAGACCCATGGCTCACCGCCGCACGCCACTTCACATCCTGATACCCTCGCTGGTCGTTGCGCTGTGCATGCTGCTACCGCTGGTGTACCTGTTCCTGCGCGCGGTTCAGGCGGACTCGGCAACCGTTGTGGAGCTGGTTTTCCGTGCCCGTAACATCGAGCTTCTGGTCAACACCCTCTCCCTGACGGCCGGGGTACTGGTGCTCACCACCTTTATGGCACTGCCCCTGGCCTGGATTGTCACCCGCACAAGAATCCGCTTCCGGCGGCTCATCACCGTCCTGGGCGTGGTTCCCCTGGCGGTGCCCGGTTATGTTATGGCCTACGCCCTGCTCGGCCTGGGTGGCCATTACGGCATTCTTACACGGACCTTTGGCTGGGAAGTCCCCCAGATACAGGGTTACTGGGGCGCCACCATTGCTCTGAGTCTCTACACCTTCCCCTATCTCTTTCTTAACCTGCGCGCGGCGCTGCTGAGCCTGGACGGCAATCTGGAGGAAAGCGCACGCAGCCTGGGTTACAGCGAGAATCAGATCTTCACCCGGGTCATACTGGTCCAGCTCATGCCCTCGCTTATGGCCGGCTGGCTGGTCATTGGGCTTTATGTATTGGGGGACTTCGGTGCCGTTGCCCTGATGCGCTACGAAGCCTTCAGCTATGCCATATTTACCCAGTATGCCGGCGCTTTTGACCGCATCTACGCCGCCTGGCTCTCGCTCATGCTGCTCGCCATTGCCCTGCTTTTCGTCATGAGCGAGAGCCTGGTGCTGAAACGCCGCCGCCTTGCCAGCGTGGGCAGAGGGCAGGCCCGCCAGCCGCACCCGCGCTCACTCGGGAGGCTTCGTCCTCTGGCCTGGGCTCACCTGACGCTGGTTTTCACTACCTCCATCGGCCTGCCGGTGCTTATCCTGGGTTATTGGCTGCTCATGTCACCGCCGGACCTGCGCTTTTTCCTGGAAGTACCGGCAACCTTTGCCCGCTCCGCCGCGGCAGCCATCCCCGCCGGCATTCTTGCCGCCGGCTTTGCTCTTCCCGTGGCCTATTACGCCGTGCGTTATCCATCGCGTTTCTCCACGGTGGTGGAACGCTCCGCCTATGTCGGGTATTCCATACCGCCGCTGACACTGGCTCTGGCCCTGGTATTCTTTGCCCTGCATACGGCGCCGGCGCTTTACCAGACACTGACTCTGCTTATCCTGGGCTGGACACTGGCTACACTGGCACTGGCACTCGGGCCCATCAGGAGCACACTGATGCAGACAAGGCCCAACCTGGAAGAAGCCGCACACTCACTGGGCCACGGGCCGATCACCACCTTTACCCAGGTGGTGTTCCCAAGGCTGCGGCGCAGCCTGTTTGCCTCCTTCGCACTGGTGTTTCTGTTCTGCATGAAGGAGCTGCCCATAACGTTCCTGCTGGCGCCAACCGGCTACACAACTCTGGCAGTGACTGTCTTTACCCGCACCTCGGAAGGTATGATGGCAGAGGCCGCTCCATTTGCCGCGGCCATCGTGCTTTTTTCCGGAATCTCGGTCGGATTGGTGCTCAACCGTGAGGGGGACCGGTAACAATGCTTGAGGAATCGTCCATCAGCATGCTCAGCAACAGCAGTAACAGTACAGCAGCCGCTTCGGACCACTCGGCCACGAAGGCAGACCCTCTGATGCGGGTCACGAATCTGAGCAAGCGCTTTCGCCGCTCGGAGGAACGAGCTGTTGACGATGTTTCGTTCTCACTGGCGCCTGGGGAGATTCTGGCATTGCTCGGCCCCAGCGGCTGCGGCAAAACCACAACCCTGCGCATGCTGGCCGGATTCGAACAACCCGACGCCGGGAAGATCGAGCTGCACGAGAAGGACATCACCCACTGGGCACCCCAGAAACGCAACATCGGCATCGTCTTCCAGGACTACGCACTCTTCCCGCACATGTCGCTGGTGGGCAACGTGGCCTTTGCCATGCGCCATATTCCGCGCTCCCAGCGCGAGCGCAAGGCATTGGAATGGCTCGATCTGGTAGGACTCAAGCCGCTGGCCTACCGCCTGCCCGATGAACTCTCCGGTGGCCAGCAGCAACGCGTGGCCCTGGTACGCACCCTGGCCGCGGAGCCGGAGCTGGTGCTGCTCGACGAGCCCTTCTCCAACCTCGACGCCGCCCTGCGCGAAAGCACCCGCAAGGAAATGCGGGAGCTGTTCAAGCGCACCGGGACTTCCGTGATTCTGGTCACCCACGATCAGGGCGAAGCCATGACCATGGCCGACACCATTGGCGTCATGCGCGACGGCCGGCTGCTTCAGATCGGCGCGCCCCAGGCCGTTTACCGGGAGCCCGCAGACGCTTTCGTGGCGGAATTTCTGGGGCACACCAATCTTCTGGAAGGCCAGGCCAGCGGCATGTCCGCGGAAACCCCCATAGGCACCGTCAACCTGACCTCGCCGGCGCGGGGGCCGGTAACGTTGTCACTGCGTCCGGAGGATCTGGCGCTGGTGCGCTGCGAATGCGAGGACAGTGCGGAAGTGATCGACAGGGAATTTCGCGGCCATGATTACTTCTATGTGCTGCAGCGCGGCGATCACCGCTACTGCGCCATCATTCCCAACCATGATCCGCTGGAAGTGGGAAGCCGGGTCCGCCTGCACACACACAAACAGGCCTCGGTACTTCCCAAGCGGGACAGAAAACCCAATTGAGCCGGACCCGCAACGGGTCCGGCGCCTTGCTTACTCTTCCCAGATAATGGCCTGACCGCTTGCGTACCAGTCGTCCATACGCGACTTGTACTCATCCTCCACCACATTACGCTTGAGCTTCATGGTGGGCGTCAGGAAGTCGTTCTCGATGGTCCACTCATCCTTCACCACCACCATAAATTTCAGCCGCTCATGGGGATCCACCTGACGGTTGACCTGCTCCATCAGCTGCTTAAGTTCGCGTTCAACCTCCTGGCGCACAGACGGATCCCCCACCTTGGGGCGAACATCCTCGGACAGCATAACGAGCGCGTGGGGACTGGTGTAATCCGCCCCCGTCACACAGGCGACTTCGATCTTCGGGTGCGCCACCAGCTCGTTCTCGATGGGCGCCGGCGCCACATACTTGCCCTTGCTGGTCTTGAAGATCTCCTTGATGCGCCCGGTCAGCTTCAGCCGCTTCAGGTCGTCTTCCTCGCCCTTGTCGCCGGTGCGGATAAAGCCGTCCTCGGTAATCGTCTCCGCCGTCTTCTCCGGATCCTTGTAGTAACCGAGCATGGTGGCCGAACTCTTGACCTGGACCTCGCCCTCCTCGGATATGCGGGTCTCCACACCCGGCAGCGGCTCACCCACGTAACCCGTGCGCGAGCGACCCGGCATGGACATATGGGAATAGGCAAAGTTTTCCGACATGCCATAGCCCTCAAGCAGCTCCAGCCCCAGATTCCGGTACCATTCCAGAATATCGTGGGCCAGCGGAGCCGAGCCGCTGCCAGCGAACTTCACATGCTCCAGCCCCAAATTCGTGAGGATCTTCTTCTTGATCACACGGTTGAGCAGCGGCACCCGCAGCAGTCGATTCAGTTTCTTCGGTGGCAGCTTCTCGAACACACCCGCCTGGAACTTGGTCCAGATACGCGGCACCGCCAGGAAGATGGTCGGCCGTGCATACTTGAGGTCATTCACGAAGGTATCCAGCGACTCGGCAAAGAACACCCGGAAACCGGCATAAAGCGACCCCATCTCCACCACGAAGCGCTCGAACACATGAGCCAATGGCAGATAGGACAGCATGCGCTCCTCGGAAGTGATCTCCACCGCCTGAATAACCCCTTCCGCAGCGTAGGCCATATTGCCGAAACTCAGCATCACCCCCTTGGGTCGACCGGTACTGCCCGAGGTGTAGACAATGGTGGCCATTTCATCCGCGTCGCGCTCCTCGAAGCTGTCCAGCGCCGGATAGCGCGCGACAATATCGTCCCAGGTCGGGAAGTCCGTTTTCGGACTCAGCGGGTAGGAAATGCAGTGCATATCCTCGGGAACCCCGGGCTTCATCATCTCCCAGTCGTCCAGCTTGCCGACGAATGCCACCTCGGCACCACTGTGCTCCAGAATATAACTGACGGTATCCGCATTCAGCGTAGGATACAGCGGCACCGACACATGCCCGGCCATCCAGATGGCCCAATCGGACATAACCCAGTGCGCACAGTTCTTGGAAATAATGGCAATGCGCGATTTCGGCGGAAGATCCAGGGATTGCAGATAGCTCGCCATCCGCCGCGCCTCCCCGACGGCCCGTCGCCAGGTGTAGTCCGTCACGCGACCTTCGCCCATGGGCTGGCTCAGGTAGATCTGTTCCGTGCGATGGCGTTCCCAATACTGAATTTTTTCCAGGGGAAGCGTGATGTTCTCGGGCATCGAAATCTGTCCTTCTTGTCATGTTTTCAAGTATGCTTGGACTATACATAAGAGAGTCCGCTAATCCCAAGCAATCGCCAAAACGTGTGGTAGGGAGAATCAGGCATGCTGGTCTGTATCAACTGCAAACAGGGTTTGATGGACCCCGTACGCAGCGAGGACGAACCGGAGTATACAGACCACTATCAATGTGGTCATTGTGGCCATTCAGCCACCATCCCCTCCCTGCTGATCATCATCAGCCAGATCCTTTCCGGGCTGCTCGGTGGCGGACTGACGCTGTATCTGATGCTCATCCACGCTGACAACGCGCTGAGCGCCCGGGAAGACGAGGCCTCCAGCACGTTCATGATAGAGGCGGCGCTGGTCGGGCTCGCGGTGCTGCTACTCGCCGGTTTTGCCTACACGCTCTATCGTGCGGCCTGCAACCTGATCATACGCCATCGCTATCGGCATCCCGGGACCGCGAGCTGAGCTTCATCGCCTCAATCTCAAGCAGCCGCGCCTTGTTTTCCGTACCCCACCGGTAACCACCCAGGCCACCCCCGGAGGGCAGCACCCGATGGCAGGGGATGGCTACCGCCAGGGGATTCGCGGCCACCGCTCCACCCACGGCCCGCGCCCCGCCGGGGTTGCCGAGACGCGCGGCAATCTGGCTGTAGGTAAAGGTCTGACCCGGACGCGAACGCAGAAGAAGCCCCCAGACCGAATGCTGGAAAGGCGTGCCCACAACCTGAAACGGCGCCGGCTGTGGCGTTGTCTCGAATGGCGAAGCATGCAGCCAGCTCACCAGGGCAGTCCGGCGCGGGTCATCGGCGGCAATCTCCTCCGGCATCTGGCCACACTGATCGGCAAGCACCTTCAGCCCACGGGCGTAGGCCTCCTGGTCCGGGGCAAAGGCAAGCTGACAGAGTGCATCCTCATCCCACACCGCCATCATCTGCCCCACCGGTCCGGTAACACGGGCAACTTCAGCAAAGGCATCCGTTGGTGCCTTCCGTAGCCAGATTACGTTCATTGTTGCGCCTTACTCACCTTTACTACTGAGGTTGAAAAATAACCGGGGCGACCTGATCCACCTCTTCCGCACCCAGCTCAACGTCATCGCCCTGGCGTGTGTAACTGAACTTGCGCAGCAGAGCCCGGCCAGACAGATGCTCCAGGTGGGCGACCAGCAACCGGTCCTCTTCCGGTCGGTTAATCAGGTGACCCGAAGCCGGAGCGAACACAACAAAAGCCACAATCACGTCGCCGGCCATCATCGCCTCAATGCTGTTAAAAAGCAGGTTCACCCGCTCGGCATGATCGCGACCGACAGAGGGCGACATATGAACGGAACGCACGCCGCCCTCGCGCGACAGCACGAAGCCGCGCGCATAGAAGTCATCCCCCTCCTCGGCCAACGCCTCGGTGACCACGGGCAACGTCTCGTTCATCAGGCGATTCCAGGTGACCAGGGGGCGGTCATCCGTCACCGGTTCCGGGCCCGGAGCCGGTCCAAGATCGGCGTACACCGTGGTACACCCCGCCAAAGCAGCCAGGAGAATAACAAGCAGGAAAGAGATTGTGCGATTCATAATGCGCAAAGGATACGCTCCTCGCCCCGGGCAGACCAGCCCACAGGACGCGGAAAAAGCTCAATACAGCGATCACTATATCTTGTGCTCAGCCATTCTTCACTGCGGTCTCCAACCCGACGACTCCCCGGCTGCCGCGCCATAGACGCCCGCCCACCGCAGGCGGGAAAAATATTCTCAACGGCGCTTGACAGCTGGCGAGCTCGAACCACAATATAGTGTGACCAACAACAAGAAAACACCGATATATTGGGGTCGAACCAAAAATGGACGCCTCTGTCAAGCACCGCTCAAACGCATTAGCCAGCCCGGGAAGCCTGCTGCCAGGTCGGTTTTCCCGCGTCTGCAGACAGGACGGCGCCACCCCCGAGCATAATTCCAAACCACAATATATGGTGCCGGCAGCTATCGCCGGCACCTGCGTGATCGTCAATATCAATAACCAGGGAAACCGAGGCCTGTCATGAACGCCAAAGTCCAGGATCTTACGAATAACATTCCGTTCCAGGAGACTTCCGTCGACATCTGGGGAAGCAAGTACCAGCTCAAGACCAAATCCGGCGAGCCGGTGGACAAGGAAATCGAAGATACCTATGCCCGCGTCGCCAGGGCGCTGTCCGAGGTCGAGCGCAACAAGAAAAAGCGCGAGGAAGCCTTCAAGGAATTTACCTGGGCACTGCGTAACGGGGCCATTCCCGCCGGGCGAATCATTTCCAACGCGGGCGCGGAAGAACACAAGCCGGCCACGTCCACCATCAACTGCACCGTCTCCGGCACCGTGCGTGACTCCATGGACAATATCCTGGTCAAGAACCACGAGGCGGGCCTGACACTCAAGGCCGGCTGCGGCATCGGCTACGAGTTCTCTACCCTGCGGCCCAAGGGCGCCTACGTCGCCGGCGCCGGCGCGACCACCTCCGGCCCGCTGTCGTTCATGGATATCTTCGACCGCATGTGCTTCACCGTTTCCTCTGCCGGCGGCCGCCGTGGCGCACAGATGGCCACCTTCGACGTGCATCACCCGGATGTACTGGATTTCATCGAAGCCAAGCGCGAAGACGCGCGCCTGCGCCAGTTCAACCTCTCACTGCTGATCACCGAAGACTTCATCGAAGCCGTGCGTGACGACGCCGACTGGCAGCTCTCCTTCCCCGTTTCCGAAGAAGAAGCGGAAAAGGAAGGCCTGGACCTCAACGATCCCGAGCAGTTCGTCTACCGCGACTTCCCGGTACGCGACGGCTACGTCACCGACGGCAAGGGCAATGTCGCCTGCCGCATCTACCGCACCCTCAAGGCGCGGGAGATCTGGGACGCCATCATGAGCTCCACCTACGACTACGCGGAACCCGGCTTCATCCTGATCGACAAGGTCAACCAGATGAACAACAACTGGTTCTGCGAAAACATCCGCGCCACCAACCCCTGCGGCGAACAACCCCTGCCGCCCTACGGCAGCTGCCTGCTCGGGTCCGTCAACCTGACCCGTTTCGTGGAGTTCCCCTTCACCGAAAAGGCGCGCTTCAACTACGAGAAATACCGCCGCGTGGTGGGCATCTTCACCCGCATGCTCGACAACGTGGTCGAAATCAACGGCCTGCCCCTGCCCCAGCAGCGTCATGAGATCGAATACAAACGCCGCCACGGCATGGGCATCCTCGGCCTGGGCTCCACCCTCGCCATGCTGCGCATGCCCTATGGTTCTCCGGAATCCATCGAGTTCACCGAAGAAGTCTCCAAAGAGATGGCCCTGGAAGGCTGGCGCCAGGCGCTGGAGCTGGCCGAAGAGAAAGGCCCGGCCCCCATCATGGAAGACGAGTTCGAGGTCACCGAGGAAATGCTGATCCTGCGCCCGGAAATGCGCGAAGACGGCTACAAGGTGGGCGACAAGGTCAAGGGCCGGGTTCTGCACGCGCGCTACAGCCGCTACATGCAGCGCGTAGGCGAAGTCGAACCGGAACTGGTGGAAAAGCTCGCCGAGAAAGGCGCGCGCTTCACCCACCACACCTCCATCGCGCCCACGGGCACCATCTCCCTGTCACTGGCCAACAACGCCAGTAACGGCATCGAGCCCAGCTTCTCCCATCACTATGCGCGCAACGTCATCCGCGAGGGCCGAAAGTCCAAAGAGAAGGTCGAGATCGGAAGGTCG
>SLIH01000033.1 GCA_007135745.1 Halomonas sp.
CCAGAAGGGTTTCAAAATCCCCGGTGGCAGCCCGCAGAGCCCGGCCGTGGCTCAGCGTCTGGCCATTGCACCGGCCATGCTGAAAGAAAAAACCAAGGGCTGTTATCCGGCTCCGGAGCGGATCATGGCAGCAGCCGTGGAAGGCGCCAGCGTAGACGTGGACAACGCCGACCGCATCGAAGCCCGGTACTTTACCGAGATCGTCTGCGGCCAGGTGGCCAAGAACATGGTCGGCACCTTCTGGTTCGGGCTCAATGCCATCAAGGCCGGCGGCAGCCGCCCCAAGGCCCCCGAACGCTCCAAAGTCAGTAAAGTCGGCATTCTCGGGGCCGGCATGATGGGGGCGGGTATCGCCTACGTCACCGCCAACCGGGGTGTGGAGGTGGTACTCAAGGACGTCTCGAAGGAAAACGCGGAGAAAGGCAAGAGCTACTCCGACAAGATTCTGAGCAAGAAGATTTCCCGGGGCCGCCTTGATGAAGCCGGGAAACAGGCCGTTCTTGACCGGATCAAGGCCACCGACAGCGCCGAGGATCTGGCTGGCTGTGACCTGATCATCGAAGCGGTCTTCGAGGACAGCGACCTTAAGGCCAAGGTGACCCAGGAGGCCGAGCCCCACCTGATTGAAGGCGGCGTCTTCGCCTCCAACACGTCAACCATCCCGATCACCCAACTGGCGGAAGCCTCCAGCAAGCCAGAGAACTTCATCGGCCTGCATTTCTTCTCACCGGTCGACAAAATGCCGCTGGTGGAGATCATCAAGGGTGAGAAAACCAGTGACGAAACCCTGGCCAAGGCCTTCGATTACGTCATGCAGATCAGCAAGACACCCATCGTGGTCAACGACAGCCGGGGCTTTTTCACCTCGCGGGTATTCGGCACCTTCGTCAACGAAGGCATTACCCTGCTCTCGGAAGGCTACCACCCATCCTCGGTGGAAAATGCCGCGCTGCTTGCCGGCATGCCGGTCGGGCCGCTGGCCATCTGTGATGAGGTCAGCCTGACCCTTACCCAGCACATCCGTAACCAGTCGAAAAAGGACACCGAAGCGGCCGGCGGCACCTGGAAGGCGCACCCCGCAGAAGCCGTGATCGACGCCATGGTTGACGAGCATGGGCGCAAGGGCAAGGCGGCCGGCGCCGGTTTCTACGAGTATCCCGAAAACGGGAAAAAGTACCTCTGGCCGACGCTGGAAACGCTTTACGTGGACCAGGACAAGGCCCGAAACGCCGATCTGACGCTACTCAAGGAGCGAATGCTCTTCATCCAGGCCATAGAGACTGTACGCTGCCTGGAGGAAAATGTCCTGATGGAGGTGCGCGACGCCAACATCGGCAGCATTTTCGGCATCGGATTCGCGGCCTGGAGTGGCGGCGCACTGCAGTACATCAACCAGTATGGCCTGCGGGCGTTCACCGAACGTGCTGATGAGCTCGCGAAAGCCTATGGCGAGCGGTATGAGCCGCCAAAGCTGCTTCGCGAAAAAGCGGAAAAGAACGAACGCTTCGAATAAAACCCACCGGAACAGCAGGCGGCCCAGGGGCCGCCTGCTGTTCTTCTGGCCCCTGAAAATGCTGCAGAGATCATGTCACAATACGAACAAGCAACAAAGTAAGCGGACAGATCAGCAGTTTCCGTAGTCGTGTCTGTTCTGTGATTATCTGATGAAAATATGTTAACCGGCTGGCCCTGCCGTCTCACCTCCCCTAGAATAAAACTCAGAATAATCCACCCTGAACTTTGACTCTGCGGGGCGATCCCTTTCAGAGTACCAGTAGATACTGCAACGCAGGAGTACGATCATCTTGAGTAACCTCAACCTGCATCGATCAAGAACCATCGCCTCAATACTCTGGACGGTCTGCCTGCTGGTCCTGATTTCTCTGCCAGCACACGGGAAAATCGACCCACGAGGCGTCTATCAGCCCGTAGAACCGACGGCTGACCAGTCCCGTGCCAACATCCTTATTGCCCGGCAACTGCAGTTCGGGCACTACGTCGACAAAAAGGTCGACGAAGATGTCGCCAGCCGTGCCCTGGACGCCTATCTCGATCAGCTCGACAAACAGCGCCTCTACTTCCTCGAGTCAGACATCGAGGAATTCGAACGCCACCGCGGCGACATGGAACGGGCTCTGAAATCCGGCCGCCTGGACATCCCCTTCCGCATCTACAACCGCTTCCAGCAGCGCACCATCGAACGGCTCGAATTTGCCCTGTCGCTGATTGAAGATGGCATCGACGAGTTCGATTTTGATGGCGATGAGGAATACAAGCTCGACCGCAGCGAGGCCGACTGGGCCAGCGATCGCGAAGCGCTGGACGTGGTCTGGCAGGACCACCTGCGCAATGCGGTTCTTAACATGCGCCTGGACGACCAGGACGACGAAGCGATCCAGTCCACTCTCAAACGCCGCTACGAAAGCCGCCTTAACCGGGTTTTCGAACCACGCAGCGAGGATGCGTTCCAGTCCTGGATGAACGCCTTCACTCGGCTCTGGGACCCGCACACCCAATACCTGTCACCCCGGAGCTCCGAGAACTTCAACATCAACATGAGCCTGTCTCTCGAAGGCATCGGGGCCGTGCTGCAATCCGAGAACGAATACACCAAGGTCATGCGGATTGTTCCCGGTGGCCCGGCCGACCAACAGGGTGAACTCGGTCCGGCGGACCGCATCATTGGCGTTGGCCAGGAAGGGGATGATCACATGGTCAATGTGATTGGCTGGCGCCTGGACGAAGTGGTTGACCTGATTCGTGGTCCCAAGGAATCCAAGGTGCGCCTGGAGGTCATCCCAGCCGGCGCAACCAATGAAATGTCCACCACGGAAATCGAAATCGTGCGCGACGAAGTGGCACTGGAGGAGCAGGCAGCCCAGAGTCACATGCTTGAACAGGAGCGCGACGGTCACCCGTGGAACGTGGGCGTTATCGAAATACCAACATTCTACGCCGACCTGGAAGCCGCCCGTGCCGGGGATTCCGATTACCGCAGCACCACGCGCGACGTGCGCAAGCTCATCGACAATCTCAAAGATGACGGCATGGATGGGCTGGTGATTGATCTGCGCAACAACGGCGGTGGCGCCCTGTCCGAAGCCAATGCCCTGGTCAGCCTCTTTGTTGAAGCTGGCCCCACCGTCCAGGTGCGCGGTGCCGATGGCTCCGTTCAGGTCTTTGAGGAGAACAACACCGACGTGGCCTGGGATGGCCCCGTCATCGTGCTGGTCAATGGGCTCAGCGCCTCGGCCTCGGAGATCTTCGCCGGTGCCATGCAAGACTACGGGCGCGCCCTGGTCATGGGCTCACAGACCTTCGGCAAGGGCACGGTACAGGCCGTGCGCCCGCTCAACCACGGCCAACTGAAGATTACACAGTCCAAGTTCTACCGCATCTCCGGTGACAGCACCCAGAGCCGAGGCGTTGTTCCGGACATCGAGGTCCCGAGCCGCATCCGCCGCTCCCAGATCGGCGAAGCCGCGCTTGATGATGCCCTGGCATGGGAGCAGATTGATGGCTTGGATCACCAGGTCTATTTCGATTTCTCCGGGGTGCTCGACAACATTCGCGAACGCCACCACGAGCGCTTTTCACGGGTGCCGGAATACCAGTTGCTGCTTCGCGAAATCGAGCTGATGGAAGACCGGGAAAACCGCACCCACGTAAGCCTCAACGCGGACAAGCGACGCGCGGAGCAAGACGAACTCCAGCAACGGCAGCTGGCCATCGTCAATGAGCGCCGTCAGCTCCAGGACAAAGAGCCATTTGATGACTGGAAAGCCTACGAGGAAGACGCCGAGGCCAACCGGGCCATGGCTCGACGCAGTCGCATGAGCGAAGACGGACCGGACTTTGTCATTCGCGAAAGCTCTAACGTGCTCGCCGATCTCCTAGAAAAGGACAAAGGCTTCGCCTCCATCTTTCACGACCGTGATGGCACGGAAGCAGCCGCACGCGATTGACCCTTCCGACCCCGCCCCTATCGGGCGGGGTCATGTTATTCCCATACTTCTCGTCTAGAATGTAATGTACTGAACCGGCAACCCTAATCCCGGCGGGAGTTCGTTAATGGCCAGCGATGACGAGAAATCCGAAGCGATCGAAGCCCTGCTCAAGGATTCCCTGCATGCCCTGGAATCCCTGGAAGAGTTTCAGCGCATAGAAGATGAAGAGCGCGCCGAGATGGGCGATACCCGCTTTGATGAAAGGGAGAGCGAGGAAACCGACGAGACCGAAGACGCGCCGGAAGAGCCGGAGGCTGACGAAACAAGAGGCTCGGAACCCTCGCTGCTCAACCGGCTCGCCGGGTACACCGGTTCCGCCTACAAACTCGCCAGACGCACCACCGGAACGTCCCTGAAAGTCGGACGCAAGCTGATGAACAATCAGGATCAGCTTCGCATGATGCTCGCCGCCGGTGAATCCCTGCGCGATCTCAGAGAAGTCGCCGGCCTGACCGTCAACGACCTCAGCGATGCCCTGAACATCAAGGACAAAACACTGCTGGAAGCCGTCGAGGACGGCACGGCAACCCTCTCATTTGAATTGATCCTGCGCCTGGCCGCGGTACTGGCAAGAAATGATCCAGTCCCCTTCATCCTCAAGTACACCCGTACCTACAGCCCGGAAACCTGGCGCGTGCTCAGTGACTGGGGCGTGGGCCGCCTGCCCCTGCACTTTGAAAGGGAACGCAAGTTCATCAATATCTATCGAGGCCACGATGAAGCGCGTGACCTGTCCGACGAAGGCTTCGACAAGGTATTGGATTTCACCCGCAAATCGTTCGAGATGTCACTGCACTTCGTCGCCGAGCAGGAAAAGGAGCTCAACAAGGCACTGGACGAATTGGAAGCGGAGCAGCAGGCCGCCATCAATGAAGGACGCACGCCGGTTACTCCCAAGCGCGAACGACGGCACAAGAATCAAAACAAAGCCGAAGAGGAAACCGCCAAATCCGGGAAAAACCGGAGACGCAAAGGCAGCAGCAAGAAGTAAAGCCGGGGCGGCGCCTGCTCAGGCGTCGCCGCGAAATGCTTTCATAGTCTCCCGCGAAGGAGAGCGGATCACGCCCCGATCCGTCACGATCGCATCGATCAGATTCGCCGGCGTCACATCGAAAACCGGATTGAAAACACGGGTATCCTCCGGGGCCACCCGACGCTCACCCGCATAGCACAGCTCCGCCGCCTCTCGCTCCTCAATCGCAATATCCGCTCCACTGGCCGTTTGCATGTCCACCGTCGACGACGGCGCAACCACCATAAACCCCACCCCGTAATGACGGGCCAGAACCGCCAACGGCAGCGTCCCGATCTTATTCGCCACATCACCATTGGCGGCAATCCGGTCCGCCCCCACCACAACCCAGCTCACCTCACCACTGGCCAGCAAGGTCGCTGCGGCGCTGTCCGCATTGAGCCGATGGGGAATCCCCTCCCGCGCCAGTTCCCAGGCGGTCAACCGACTGCCCTGCAACCAGGGCCGCGTCTCATCAACAAAAACTTCCCGCAACTGACGCCGCTCACTCAACGTACGAATAACGCCCAGGGCCGTACCATGGCCACCCGTCGCCAGAGCGCCGGTATTACAATGGGTCAGAACAGAAAAAGGCCCCGCGCCCTGCTCCGCGATCAGATCACAACCCAGAGCGCCCATGCGCACACAGGCATCGTGATCCTCCGAATGAATCTGCTGCGCCTCCTCCTCCAGAGCCTCCAGGGCAGCCTCCGCCCTCAATTCCGGCCCCAGGGCCGCCGACATCCGGTCCAACGCCCAGAAAAGATTCACCGCCGTCGGCCGCGACTCACGCAGGTGCCGCATGGCCGTGGTGATGATCTCCTTCCAATCCGCCTTCCCCACAGCCTCCCGCGCCGCCAGAACCACTCCGTAGGCCGCCGCAATCCCAATCGCCGGCGCACCACGTACCTGCATCGAAGCAATCGCCTCATATACCGCGTCGGCACCGTCACAGATATTCCACCGCTCCTCCCCGGGGAGCAGGCGCTGATCCAGGACTTCCAGGGTTTTACCGGTCCAGCGGAACGGCACGACCGTTTCAGGGGTCGCAAACTGCGGCATATTGAAATCTCCGGCCTTTAGGAGGTTGCTGCGATGTCAACATTGAAACAAAGCGTCCCATTGTAACTCTAGGGAGCCTCTGATTAAGTCCCGAATCGCCTCTGCGTGACCTGGAGCCTGCAGGTGCAAGGCACAGGTCGCAGCCAATGGCCGTAGCCCTTGGCAAGACCTGTAACGCCGCAGGTGCAGGCTCCAGGCCACGCCCTTCGGGGCTTTCAGAGCAATCCACATTCCGCGTTGCGACTTTTTGAAAGACCCCGGTATTCCTGCAAAGTCGCGCCTTGATTGTGAATCGCTCTGAAAGCCAGAGGTGATCCGGGACTTAATCAGAGGCTCCCTAAAGGGGCGCTGTGAGACGACAGCCTGCTTCGTTATACTTCGTCCCAGCCTTGCACCCTGATCAACCGACCAGACAAGGAAAGGTTCCGTTTATGAGTGAATCACAGACCGCTGACCACCGCATCGACGCCCGCTGGGTCCTCCCCATGAGCGAAGGCACCCCCATACTGGAAAATCACAGCGTCATCATCAGCGGCGAACGCATCCAGGCTATAGTGCCCACCAGCGAGGCACAGCAACGGTACCCGGATATTAAAACCACACAACTCAGTGATCACCTGGTCATGCCCGGGCTCATCAACGCCCACGGGCACGCCTCCATGACCCTGCTCAGAGGCCTCGGCAACGACCTCCCCCTCATGGAATGGCTTCAGGAACATATTTGGCCCGCCGAAGGTGAATTCGTCAACGAAGAATTCGTCGCCGACGGCACTCTGCTCGCCATTGCCGAAATGTTGCGCAGTGGCACCACCTGCTTCAGCGACATGTACTTCTTCCCCGAAACCGTCGCTGATGTTGCACACAAACACGGCATCCGCGTCCAGACCGCCTTCCCCATACTCGACTTTCCCACCCAATGGGGCAGCGGCCCGGAAGAATACATCGAAAAAGGCCTGAAGCTGCATGATCGAACCCGCAACAGCAACTTCGTCAACGTATGCTTCGGCCCCCATGCGCCCTACACCGTCTCCGACGAGCCGCTGAAACAGATTGCCACCCTCTCGGAACAGATCGACCTGCCGGTGCAGATCCACCTCCATGAAACCGCCGGCGAAGTCACCGACTCCATCCAGCAGCGGGGGCTCAGGCCATCCAAGCGACTGGCCGATCTCGGCCTGATGACCCCCCTCACCCAGTGCGTGCATATGACACAAGTGGATGATTACGATCTGGGCCTGCTGAAAGAAACCGGGGCGCACATCCTGCACTGCCCCGAAGCCAACATGAAACTCGCCTCCGGCGCCTGCCCCATCAACCGACTGCTTGATGCCGGCATCAACGTCGCCCTGGGCACCGACGGAGCTGCCAGCAATAACGACCTCGACATGTTCGGGGAAATGCGCTCCGCCGCCTTCCTGACCAAGCTCGCCAGTGGCGACGCCGGTGCCGTACCCGCCATGGAAATCCTCAAAATGGCCACCATCAACGGCGCGCGAAGCATGGACATGGAGGATCGTATCGGTTCCCTGGAGCCGGGCAAGCAGGCCGACCTGATTGCCGTCGATCTTGGCGATATACTGGTCCAGCCCGTGTATGATCCTGCGCCCCATCTGGTGTACAACACCAACTCGCGCCAGGTCACCCACAGCTGGATCGCCGGTGAAGCCCGACTGATCGACGGTGAGCTTCAGAAAATCGATCTGCACGGCCTCAGGGGCCGTATCCAGCAGTGGCAGCAACGGATCAGCGCCGCTGACCGCAACCGATAGGAGACATTCCGCTCATGAGCGAAACACAGACACAGCGCCAGACCAATGTCGACGCCAACGAAATCGCAAAGTTCGATGCGCTGGCCAGCCGCTGGTGGGATCCGGAAGGTGAATTCAAACCCCTGCACCAGATCAATCCCCTACGGCTGAATTACATTGACGAGCGCGCGCCACTGGCGGACAGCCGGGTGCTGGATGTGGGCTGCGGCGGCGGTATTCTCAGCGAGGCCATGGTGCAGCGTGGCGCCGAGGTTACAGGCATTGATCTGGGTGAGGAAAATCTGTCTGTCGCCCAGCTTCATGCACTGGAATCCGGCATTCAGGTGGATTACCGCCATATCGCGGTGGAGGAGTTGGCCGAGGAAATGCCGGAGAGCTTCGACACCGTGACCTGCCTCGAGCTCCTGGAACACGTGCCGGACCCGGCGTCAGTCATCGACGCCTGTGCACGGCTGCTCAAACCCGGTGGGCACCTGATCGTCTCCACCATCAACCGCAACCCCAAATCCTGGCTCTTTGCCATTGCCGGTGCCGAGTACATCCTGAAACTGCTGCCGCGTGGCACCCATGACTGGAACCGTTTCATCCGCCCCTCGGAAATGGACCGCTTCTTCCGCCAGGCCGGCCTGGATACACGGGACATCACGGGCATGACCTACAACCCGATCACGGGTCATTACAAGCTGGGGCGCGATGTGGACGTCAATTACCTGATGCATGCCACCAAGCCGGAGAAGGAACAGCAATGAGCCGTCAACCGGAAGCGGTATTCTTCGACCTGGACGGCACTTTGGCGGACACGGCGCCTGATTTCGTGCGCTGCCTTAACCTGCAGCGCCAGCTCCATGACCTGCCCCCGCTGCCTGCCGAGCAGATCCGCGCGGTGGTCTCCAATGGAGCCCGGGCCCTGGTGCAACTGGGTTTTGACCTGGCGCCGGAAGCGCCCGACTTCCAGGAACGGCACAGCGAACTGCTTGATCTCTATCGCGACAATCTGGCGGTGGAAACCCGGCTTTTTCCGGGCATGGTGGACGTCCTCGCCTGGCTGGAGGCCCGCACCATTCCCTGGGGTGTGGTAACGAACAAGCCGCGCAGCTTCACCTTGCCACTGATGGAGGGGCTAGGCCTGCTGGAGCGCTGCGGGTCGGTTGTCTGTCCCGACGATGTGAGCCAGCGCAAGCCCCATCCGGAATCGCTGTTTATGGCCTGCAAGGAGGTGGGCGCGCCGGCGGCAGGCAGTGTCTACGTGGGGGATCATCTGCGTGATATCGAGGCGGGCCGTGCCGCGGGCATGCGCACCGTGGCCGCACGTTATGGCTACATCGCAGATCCCGAGGAGATCCCGAGCTGGCAGGCGGATCATATTATTGACCATGCCGGGGAGCTGATCCGCTGGCTTTGATGAGC
>SLIH01000223.1 GCA_007135745.1 Halomonas sp.
CATAACAAAAAAATCTTACGGATCGCCCGAAACATTAGAATCATTCAGTAAATGGCTCTTTTGGCTGAATATTTTTTAGCCAGTTTTGGGTTACATTGCACACTCAGATGTTACCTTCAGGAACACCACCGGGTAACAGTTCACACAACCTACGACTATTGTGTCGCATCACTGGCTTCGGATTGCCGCCTGGAAGACTCAAAAATCCGTTCAAGAACCACCACCAGCAGGACACCCACCACAGCCAACACCAGAGCCAAACCCAGTTGATGGTGCTCACCCGTGATCTGAGCATAGACAAGCGGACTCACATTGTCCTGCACCAACGGAGCCAGGGAGCCATCACTGCGGGTGCGCCATGCCGTAGTGACCTGCCAGGGCCAGACATTGTTCAATGCGCCCACCATGAATCCAGTCAGCAGTGCGATCGTCGCATTCGGGAATCGCCTGAGTGCTGCGGATACCAGGCGCGCAAACAGGACCAGCCCAATCAGGCAGCCACTGCCAAACGATGCAACAATCAGAACATCAAAGGAACGCACCGCAGCCAGAACGGGTTCGTACAGACCCATAAGCACCAGTATGAAACTGCCAGAAATACCGGGAAGAATCATTGCCGATATGGCAATGGCACCGGCAAAAAAAGCAATCAGCGGCGTAAGCACCACACTGACGGGCACCAGAAGCGTCAAACCCCAGGCAACAACAGCCCCGGACAAAAGCAGCAACATAACCACAAAAGACCAGAGACCAATCTGACGCCCCACATGCCAGACGGCACCAATTATAAGACCGAAGAAAAAAGACCAGACGAGCACCTCATGGTGGGTCAGAAGGTAACCAATAACATGGGCAAGACCGAAAACACTGGTCAGCACACCGAGGAACAGCAGAACCAGAAAACCTGCGTCCACGGAATCAAGGAACGACCGAAGGTCGCGATCTCTCACGAAACAATGCATTGCCGAGGGAATGTTACCAAGCGCGGCAAGAAGGCGAAGATAAATACATGTAATGAAAGCGATGGTACCGCCTGAGACACCCGGAACAATGTCCGCCGCCCCCATGGCGCACCCTCGAAGAACAATGCCGGTGCGACTGTGGCGACGCAGCTTGCGCGCCTCGTCGGTCATCGCACCACACCACCAAGAACCGGGACGAACCGAACGGGCTCGAGCGTGCGGCGCTCAAAGCTGTCGCCATGACGGGTTATGCAGGTCAACCATTGGGTTTCATCACCCAGCGGCACCACCATTTTCCCGCCCTCAGAAAGTTGGTCCAGGAGCTGTTGAGGTACTTCTGACGGTGCTGCGGTCAGAATAATCCCATCAAAAGGCGCAGCCTCCGGCCAACCCTGGTTGCCGTCGCCCAATCTAAGACGGACATTGCGATAACCGAGACGGGAAAAGCGCTCGCGAGCCTTGTTCTGCAACGGACGAATACGCTCGATGCTGTAGACTTCATCCACCAGCTGCGCCAGTATCGCCGCCTGATACCCCGAGCCGGTACCCAGTTCAAGAACACGCGCGGGCTCACTCTCCAGCAACAGCTCTGTCATGCGAGCCACAATATAAGGCTGCGACAGGGTCTGCTGATGCCCAATGGGCAGAGAGGTATCCTCATAAGCACGGTGCGAAAGCGCCTCGTCCAGAAACATGTGACGTGGCACCTGGGTAATGGCATCCAGAACACGCCAGTCGCGGATGCCCTCATCACGCAATCTCTCCACCAAACGCATGCGGGTGCGTTGCGAGGTCATGCCGATACCCTGAATTTCTTTCTCCATCAGAGTCCACCCTCGATCCAGTCATTCAGGTTCTGGAAAATCTCATAATAGGTCATATCCACCTGAACGGGGGTGATGGAAACAAAGCCTTCACGAACCGCATGGAAGTCGGTGCCGGGGCCGGCATCATCTTCATCGCCCGCCGCTCCAATCCACAGACGCTCCCGGCCCCGGGGGCAGGATACCCGCTGGGGCAGTTGCCCCCGTCCGCGGTGGCCGAGACGGGTAATCTGGACGCCCCTCAGTTCTTCCCAGGAACAATCCGGGACATTGATGTTGAGGACCGTACGTGGGGGAACGGCCAGGGGTTCACGCCTCTGCAGCAGTTGACGCACCACTCGGGCGGCCGTATCAAATCGCCAGTTGCCTCGATTGACCAGGGAAACCGCGATCGGTGGCTGTTTCAGCAGCCGACCCTCCACGGCGGCCGCAACGGTACCCGAATAAAGGATGTCATCACCGAGGTTGGCATGGGTGTTGATACCCGAAACAACCCTCTCAAAGCGGATGTCGAACATATCGCCAATACCGAGATGCACGCAGTCTGTGGGGGTGCCGTCGATACACATGAAACCGTTGGGCAACTCGGTCGCTGACAGGGGGCGGTTGAGAGTCAGCGCGTTACTGGCACCGCTGTGGTCTCGATCGGGAGCAGCCACACGGATTTCGGCAATCTCGGAGAGCGCTTCATGGAGTGCAATGAGCCCCGGCGAATGCACGCCATCATCGTTTGAAAGTAGGAGATTCATGATGTGTAAGACTTATCCTCTATATCCAGCAGCTCGTTCAGTACCGAAGTCGCAAAGCTGCCCACCGGCAGATCGAAACCAAACCGCACCGCGCCCGTGGCCCATTCCAGCGAGCAGTTTAGCGGCTTCAGAACCAGAGCGCGACGGGCAGCCTGCATTCGAGTCTGGCGCAACAGCGTCATGAAATGGGAATACTGAGCGGCGAATTCCAATTCTTTCTCGGCCAGCACCCCAGAGGCACCGCTGGCATCATCGCCAAAGAGCGGCCCCGAGGGTTCCGGCCGTGGATCACCAGGCGACACGCTCAACCAATCACCGGCTTCAACACGCCTGCCAAGCCAGTCGTTGAACATGAGTGCGCGGGCGGCTGAAAGCAGAATCCCCGCACTGGCCCGCGCCTTTCTGTTGTTCAGCTTCTCAGGATTGAGCTCCAGGGCCGACTGAAGGTTGGCCCCACCATGCCCAAACCGCTGGGGACCAAAATAGTTGGGACAGCCCTTTTCGACAACTTCTTCGAAGCGTTGCCCAAGGGTATCCACATCAGCACTCAGCTCATGCACCCGGATCCGAAAACGGTTCGCCTGATGTTGGCCCGGTCGCAGCTTGCGCTGATCCCTGTCTACTGCAACAAGGCGCCAATGCTGGCTCAGCTGCTCCAGAAAACTCCGCTCCGCAGCGGCAGGACAGGGCAGACTGAACCACTGCTGTGTCAACGCGTGTCGATCCTTGCGGCCACAGAACCCTACATCCATGGACCGGCATCCCACCATTTCCGCCAACCGGCGAGCAACATAATCCGTATTGTCCCCACGTTTTTCCAGGAACACCAGCAGGTGTTCGCCGCTGCCACTCGGCGCCCAGCCCAGCAGCTCGGAAACCTGAAAATCCTCTGGCCTGACACGAATGGATCCCGTGCCACAGGCATTCCCCCAGGCACGGGGCCATTGCAGAGACCATTGGCTCACGAGCGGGTGTTTTCCGCTGTGCGGCTTTCCAGAAGACAGACCGCCTGGGCGGCAATACCCTCTCCCCGCCCGACAAACCCGAGGCTTTCCGTTGTCGTTGCCTTAACGTTGATTCGTTCCGGATTGGCGGTCAGATCTTCGGCGATGTTATGGCGAATGGCGCCTATGTGCGGCGCCATCTTCGGCTGCTGAGCCAGAATGGTCGCATCCAGATTAACCAGCCGATAGCCGCGCATCTGGACCTGGCGGTAGACCTCACGCAGCAGGGATCGGCTGTCGGCACCACGCCAGCGCTCTTCGGTATCCGGAAACCAGTGGCCAATGTCTCCAAGTGCAAGGGCGCCCAGGATGGCATCGGAAATGGCATGCAGCAGCACGTCGCCATCGGAATGGGCCCTCAGCCCTTTCTCATAGGGAATCCGGACACCACCAATGGTAATGAACTCGCCCTCTTCAAAGGCGTGGACGTCAAAGCCCTGGCCGACTCTCAGCATAATGGGTGGTTTCCTTGTTCATTTTCCTGCCGCTGCAGATACCAGGCGGCAAGGTCCAGATCTTCCGGACGGGTGATCTTGATGTTATCAGCACGCCCCTCAACAGCGACAGGCGCGAATCCGAGCAGTTCCATTGCGGATGACTCATCGGTTACCTCAACCCCCTGGCTCAGCGCTGAACGCAGTGCCTCCCGCAGGGTGATAAGCGGAAACAGCTGGGGGGTAAGCGCGCGCCTGAGCTGGTTGCGGTCCCGGGTACCGGTAACCCGGGAATGCATGTCCACTTCCTTGACCGTGTCCGCGATGGCCGCGACCAACAGCCCCCCATGAGGCGAGCAACCTGAGCGCAGCAGTTTCATGATATCGCCTGCCGTAATGCAGGGACGCGCGACATCGTGCACCAACACCTGCTCTGTCTCATTGCCAACAGACAGAATGTCCAGCCCCAGACGCACGGTATCCGCCCTGGAGGGGCCGCCCTGAAAAGGGAACACCCCGTCCAGCCGGGCACTCTCGCTGTCCTCCCACCACCGGTCTTCAGCATGAAGCCCCACGTGGATGGGGACCCGAGGAAGCAGACCCCGTAGCCGCGCAAGGGTAATATCCAGCAGGAAGCGGCCCTGAAGGGTCAGGTACTGTTTGGGGCGATCTGCCCCCATACGCGAACCGATACCGGCCGCAGGAACAACGGCGGCAAGTCCTTCCAGGTCGGCAGCAGAGGGGTGGTTTGCTTCGTTATCGTGGGACATGGGGTGTGGTCAGGGCTCTACCACCAGAAAAAAGGTTTCACCGTCCTGGATCATTCCCAGATTATCCCGGGCCCGTTCTTCAACGGCCCGGGAACCTTCGCTCAGGTTGCTGACCTCGGCAAAGAGCTCATCGTTGCGCGATGCCAGCGCCTGGTTGATCTCTTTCTGCTGTTCTATCTGCTGCTGAAGCTGCCAGGCCTGCACAAAGCTGCCCTCGCCGACCCACAGGCGCACCTGCAGCAGCACAATGAGAACAGCCGTGATCCCCCATAACCACTTCATAAGCTCAGGCCAACTCCCGCAGCCTGGTCAGTGACGCTCAGGCGCCCTGCCCTTTGATTTCACGGCGACCGTTATAGACGGCTCGATCACCCAGCTGCTCTTCAATGCGCAACAGCTGGTTGTATTTCGCCACCCGATCGGAGCGGCACAGTGAGCCCGTCTTGATCTGACCGGCGCTGGTTGCCACTGCCAGATCCGCAATCGTCGTATCCTCGGTTTCACCGGAACGGTGCGATATGACTGCAGTATAGCCGGCATCCTGTGCCATGCGAATCGCATCCAGAGTCTCGCTCAGGCTGCCAATCTGATTGAACTTGATCAGGATGCTGTTACCAACGCCCTTTTCAATGCCTTCACGGAGAATGGCCGTGTTGGTCACGAAAAGGTCGTCGCCGACCAACTGGATACGATCGCCCAGGCGCTCGGTAAGAAGTTTCCAGCCATCCCAGTCCGCCTCGTCCATGCCATCTTCGATGGAGACAATGGGAAAGCGCTCACAGAGCCCAGCCAGGTACTCAGTGAAATCGGCGGCGTTGTATTGCTTGCCTTCCCCTTTCAGGTCATAGATACCATCGCTGTAGAACTCGGTCGAAGCACAGTCCAGAGCCAGGGTTACGTCTTCACCCAGCTTATACCCGGCAGCTTCAACTGCGGTACGGATGACCTCGAGCGCCGCCTCGTTGGACGGAAGGTTGGGGGCAAACCCGCCTTCGTCACCTACCGCCGTATTGAGCCCTTTCTGTTTCAGGACTTTCTTGAGGCTGTGAAAAATCTCGGCACCACAGCGCAGCGCTTCACGGAAGCTGGGCGCGGATACCGGCTGGATCATGAATTCCTGAATGTCCACGTTGTTGTCAGCGTGCTCACCGCCATTGAGGATATTCATCATGGGTACCGGCATGGAGTAACGCCCGGCGGAGCCGTTGATTTCCGCCATGTGCTCATAAAGCGGGCGGTGAAGCGCGACGGCGGCCGCTTTGGCCGCCGCCAGGGAGACCGCCAGGATGGCATTGGCGCCCAGGTTCTGCTTGTTGTCGGTGCCATCCAGATCGAGCATAACCTGGTCAATCGAACGCTGCTGCGCTGCGTCCTTGCCCTTCAGGGCGTCCCGGATCGGGCCATTGACTGCGGCCACTGCCTTCTGGACGCCCTTGCCCAGATAGCGGCTCTCGTCCTTGTCCCGCAACTCAAGCGCTTCCCGCGATCCGGTGGACGCCCCGGAGGGAGCACAGGCTGTACCCATTTCCCCGGACGCCAGAATCACATCCGCTTCAACCGTTGGGTTGCCGCGGGAGTCCAGAATCTCCCGGGCCCGGATATCCGCAATCGTTGTCATCCTCAAAAACCTCTTATCTCAAGTAGTACTCGAAAGAATTGTGGCCTGTCCGCTTACTTTGTGGCTCATTGCCTGTCAGGCCGTATCCAGCGGCTCAAACCCTTTGACCAGATCGTCCAGCGCCTTCAGCTGCTTCAGGAACGGCTCCAGCTGACTGAGCCTCAAGGCGCAGGGCCCATCGCACTGGGCCTGCTCTGGATCGGGATGCGCCTCCAGGAAAAGCCCCGCCAGCCCCTGGGACATCCCCGCACGGGCCAGTTCAGTCACCTGTTCGCGGCGACCACCGGCGGCGTGGCCCAGCCCACCGGGCATCTGCAGCGCATGGGTTACATCGAAAAACACCGGTGCACCAAGCTTCTTCATAAGGCCGAAACCCAGCATATCGACAACCAGGTTGTTGTAGCCAAAAGAGGTACCGCGCTCACAGAGGATCACCTGGTCGTTACCTGCTTCTTCACATTTTCGGATGATATGGTTCATCTCGTGTGGTGCCAGGAACTGCGCTTTCTTGACGTTGATAACAGCACCCGTTCGCGCCATGGCGACCACCAGATCGGTCTGGCGCGACAGGAACGCCGGCAGCTGGATGACGTCACAGACCTCGGCCGCGGCCTGAGCCTGATGCGGCTCGTGAACATCGGTCAGCACCGCAATCCCATGCCGATCCTTTATCTCTTTCAGGATCTCCAGACCCCGCTCAAGGCCCGGACCGCGGAAGGAATGCATGGAGGAGCGGTTGGCCTTATCGAATGACGCCTTGAATACATAGGGGATGCCCAGACGCCGAGCCACCTCCACATAGGTGTCAGCCACCTCGTGCGCCAGGTCCCGCGATTCCAGCACGTTCATGCCGCCGAAAAGTGTAAAGGGCTTTTCATTGTTGATGGCAAGATCACCAACAGTAACCGTCTTTCGTGGCATGGTTGAACTCCCTGAAGCTGAGATCCGGGTACCAGGGCGGGCGCCTAGGTACCCCGACTGTGGTCGAGCGCTGCTTTCACAAAGCCCTCAAATAACGGGTGTCCGTCGCGTGGCGTGGAAGTGAATTCCGGGTGAAACTGACAGGCGACAAACCAGGGATGGTCAGGCACCTCGATCATTTCAACCAGTGCACCGTCACTGGAGCGACCGGCAACACGCAGACCGGCTTCCTGCAGCTTGGGCAACAGATTGTTGTTGACCTCATAGCGATGCCTGTGTCGCTCGCGAATCAGTTCCTTGCCATAACACCCATAACTGGTGGAATCTTTTTCCAGCCGGCATTCCTGACCACCCAGGCGCATGGTGCCCCCAAGATCGGAGTCTTCCGCACGCTTTTCGACCTGGCCATCTTCCGTGATCCATTCGGTGATCAGGCCCACCACGGGATAGGGGGAATCCTTGCGGAACTCGGTGCTGTGCGCGCCGGAGAGACCCGCGACATTACGTGCGAACTCGATGACGGCCACCTGCATACCCAGGCAGATACCCAGATACGGAATGCCTTTTTCACGCGCATAACGCACGGTATTGATCTTCCCTTCCACCCCGCGCTCTCCGAAACCACCGGGCACGAGAATAGCATCAACACCCTCCAGAGCCCCGGTTCCATCCCGCTCCACCTCTTCGGAATCTATGTAACGCATGTTGATCCGGGTGTGGGTATTGAGCCCCGCATGCTTGACGGCCTCGATCAGGGATTTGTAGGCGTCGAGCAATTCCATGTATTTGCCCACCATGGCCACGGTGACTTCGTGTCGGGGATTCTGTTCCAGCTCGAAAACCCGATCCCACTCGGAGAGGTCTGCGGGTTTCGCCTCCAACCCGAAACGCTCCACAATGAGCTGATCCAGTTCCATCTCGTACAGCATGCGCGGGACCGCGTAGATACTCGGCGCATCACACAGCGGAATGACCGCACGCTCTTCGACGTTGGTGAACAAGGCGATCTTGCGCCGCGACGCCGCATCCACTTCATGCTCGGAACGGCACAGCAGGATATCGGGTTGAAGACCAATGGAACGCATTTCCTTGACGGAGTGCTGGGTCGGCTTGGTTTTGATCTCACCGGCCGTTGCGATATAAGGCACCAGCGTCAGGTGCATGAACAACGCCCGCTTCGCCCCAACTTCAACACGCAGCTGGCGGGTCGCTTCAAGAAATGGCTGGGATTCGATATCACCCACGGTGCCGCCAATTTCGACCAGGGCGACGTCCACATCACCCGCGCCTTCCACAATCCGGCGCTTGATCTCGTCGGTAATATGAGGGATGACCTGAACCGTGCCGCCCAGATAATCACCGCGACGTTCCTTGCGGATCACTTCCTCGTAGACCCGACCACTGGTGAAATTGTTGCGCCGGGTCATGGTGGTACGGATGAAACGCTCGTAGTGGCCGAGGTCCAGATCCGTCTCCGCACCATCATCGGTCACGTAGACCTCACCATGCTGAAACGGACTCATGGTGCCCGGGTCAACATTGATGTAGGGGTCCAGCTTGAGAATGGTCACCCGGAGGCCGCGGGCCTCGAGAATGGCCGCGAGAGAGGCGGATGCGATGCCTTTGCCCAAAGAGGACACAACACCGCCGGTGACGAAAATATAGCGCGTCATGCGAGTTCCGTGTGCTTGTCAGGTTGCCGGTTTAGAGGCGGGAGAACGACGTCTCAAGATGGGATATCAGACTACCAGAAAGGGACAACCGCCTCAATTGAACCTGCGTGGTAAAATGCTGTGATCGGCAGGGATCGCCAAACAAATTATATTACCGTATATTATTGGCCGCCAGACTGGAGCGAACCGAATGACGACAGAGCGCAATACCCAATCCAAGCCACCGGAAGTACATGCCAGTGGGCGCCGATACAGGATCAGCACCAATCGTGGGCAGGCGCGCAAACGGATTCG
>SLIH01000008.1 GCA_007135745.1 Halomonas sp.
CCCGAGTTCGTTATCGGGATCTGCAGGAGAGCAACGTGGATCGCCGTTTCGGCAATGCCATTTTTGGCAGTATGCGTCTACACTGGTAATCGGATTAACCATAGGAAAGGAGTCGAATGATGCGTCGAGCAATGGCTGTATTCTCGCTGATGGTATTGGTCTTTTTCGGGCTTTCCGGTTGCGCCAGTACCGATGCCAGCGGTGATTACATTCAGGGGTATGATTTTTCCGGTATTGAGCGGATAGCGGTTGTTGCGGTTGAAGGTGCCGGGGGGAGTGAAGCGGCCCAGAACCAGATCGCGACGATGTTCAATCAGCAGTTCATGCGCAAGGGCTATCGGCCCATTGAGCGCGCTCAGATCCGGGAAGTCATGGATGAACAGAATTTCTCCCAGGAGGATGCAACATCACCCTCGGGGGCGGCCGAACTGGGGCGCATTCTTAATGTCGATGCGACCCTTCTGGTCAACGTGCCCGAGTATGAAGAGGACATGAGCATCAGCGTGCAGATGGTTGATGTGTCAGATGCCGCCATCCTCTGGTCTGCTTCGGGTAACGCATCCACCGGCGCAGGACTGACTGACAAAGTGGGGGCCTTCTTCGGTGGTGTCGGGGGCGCGGCAGCCGGAGCTTCCGCAGAGGGCATACCCGGAGGGGTGATTGGTGGCGCCGTTGGCGCGGCCGGTGGCGGCCTGGCTGGCAAGGCGCTGACACCCCATCAGCAGGAACAGGCGGCCAAGTTGATTGAGGAACTGGCTGGGACGGTACCCGACCGCCACTGAGGTGTCGGGCAGGATGCACAACCTCATGCATCCTGCTCCGGGTTTTCTGACTGACTTTCCAACAAATAACAGGTGGTTGGCGTTTGATTGTGCTGTGTGGAATCCGACGCCTGACATGCTGCTTCTGGAGTGATCATGAGCGAATTGAGGGCGATGCAGCCTCCCGGCAAGAGTTCGACCGAGGCCTGGGTTCGATACCTCAGTCAGGTCGAAATGCCGGTTCTGGCGGAAACGCTTCGTGAAATCAGTCAGCTCACCGACAGCGACAGCAGTACCGTCAACCAACTGGCTGAAGTCATACTCAAGGATGCTGACCTCACCTCCCAGGTGCTGAGGCTTTCCAATACTGTTTTCTACAATCGCTCCCGGGCAACCATAAGCACAGTAAGTCGGGCCATCACGCTGATTGGCTTTGATTCCGTGCGCGCCATGGCGATTTCCTCACTGGTCATCGATGCACTGCTGACACGCAATCCGCGAAGCCATCTGCTGCGCTGTCTTGCCCGTGCCTTGCATGCCGCGGTTCAGGCACGCTACCTCGGCCCGGGAAGTAATCAGGAGAAGAAGGAAGAGGTCTTTATTGGAGCGCTTCTGAGCAACATTGGCGAGATGGCGTTCTGGGCCTGCCATACACCCCAGGCGGACGAGCTGGATCGCCTGATCAACCAGATGGATCCAGTGGAAGCACAGAAAGAGGTACTCGGTACAACCTTCGTCAACATTACCCGTGGGCTGGTGAGCACCTGGAGCCTGGGTAGTTTTGTAAAGGAGGTGGTTGCCTCGGGTCGCCCCCGCTCGGATTCGGCCGCACTGGTGCGCCATACGATGTCTCTGGCCGAGGCGGCAGAGCAGGGGTGGCAGGGAGAGGATGTCGGGCGGGTTCTCGAGGATCTTTCGCGACACCTGGAACAGTCGAAAGATGAATTGCGTGATGAGATTCGACACAACGCTCAGGAGGCAGCCAAGGTTGCCGTGGCTTACGGGATGCCACAGGTGACGGCACTGCTTCCCGACAGCGATGCATCATCCGTTGGGGAGCAACTGGAATCGCGCGGCGATTCCATGCTTCAGCTTCAGATACTGAGGGAGCTTTCCGAGCTGCTGGTAGCCAAGCCGGACCTGAACCTGGTATTCCAGACCGTGGTGGAAGGCATTCACCGGGCAATCGGCATGCAGCGCGTCGTGCTGTTGATGAAAGATCCGAAAAGCAACCGGCTCATTACCCGAAAGGTCCTGGGTGACGGTACCGCTCACTGGCGCCAGGAGTTCATTGTTGAACTGGGAGAAAAGGATCTGATCAACGCGATCCTGGCTGAAAAGCGACCCATGCGCCTGGAAAAACCCGCCGAGGGTGCCTGGAAGAATCTCGACCTGCCTGGTTTCGACCGTCATATCGGCCGACGTGCCGGACTTTTTGGCCCACTGTTTGTTGGAAAACGGGTGATTGGGCTTTTCTATGCTGATAACAGTGACCTTTACCAGCCACCGAATGAAGAACAGTTCCAGGCATTCTGCCATTTTATCCAACAGGCTCAGCTGTGCCTTAATAACCTGTCCGAAAAGTAGGTCAGGGTGCTCGTCCGGAAGGGTTCATTCCTCATCATCACGGAACGCACTGAGATGGAACTTGGTGGCGGCATCCACCTCCGGATAGCCGGCCTCAACGAGTTCCGGAAGTTCCCCGCCAGCCAGTGTTTCCAGTACCGCGTGCACGCCCTGGGTGAGTGCTTCCAGGTGATAGCCGCCTTCCAGGCAGAGCGCCAGTCGCCCTTCGCAGTGTTCGTCGGCAAGGTTCTGTAACAGGCGAGTCATGTGGCGGAAGACGTCGTAGCTGCAGTTGAGACAAAGATCCAGGCGATGTGGGTCGAAACCCGCTGAGACCAGGATGAGATCAGGTTTGAACCAACGGGTGGCCGGAACCAGAATGTTGTGAAACGCGCGCATCATCCCCAGGTCCCCGGTTGTGCCGGGGAGGGGAATATTGATGGTTGTGCCTTCACCCCAGCCCGCGCCCACTTCTTCCAGATGTCCGGATCCGGGGTAGAAGGGTGCGGCCCGATGAATGTCGAAAAACATGACATCGGGTGAGGCCCAGAATATATCCTGGGTGCCGTTCCCATGGTGGGCATCCCAGTCAACGATAAGTACCCGTTCGCACCCGAGCTCGCTCTGGGCATGAGCGGCTGCCACGGCAACGTTGTTGAAAAGGCAGAACCCCCGGGCACGTACGGGCTCGGCGTGGTGCCCCGGAGGACGGCACAGCGCAAAAACGCTTTCCGCTTCGCGGTTAACGGCTGCTTCTGTGGCCATAATCGCGGCACCGGCAGCGACTTCCGCAGCATCGATACTGCCGGGGGAAACTGCGGTTGTGTCGACATCCAACCAGGCACTTTCGCCCCGAAGGCTTTCGATATCATTGAGGAAGGACAGGGTGTGTACCCGGCTGAGCTCCTCCAGGGTGGCGGGTCTGGACCCGGAGAAGCGAACACCGGGAATCGGATGCTCGGAGAGATAGTTGATGATGCTGCTCAGTCGTCCTGGATGCTCCGGGTAATTCCACTGGATGCCCAGGCCGTTAAGGATTTCCCGCACACGACGATCCAGTCGACCGGGCAGGAACGGTTCGGCTACGTCCGGTTTGTGTGCCAGCATTCGTTCATCCTGAATGACGAGCACCGTTCGATCACCAATCATCTCTGCCTCCCTGACAGTCGTTTTGACATCCGGCCAGACCGGGGTCTTCGTTACTCCAGGCTGAAGGTGACGTGTATTTCTCTTGTTATGGTCCGGGTGCCGGGGCGAAAACTCTCCGCCTCATCCGCCACCGCCCGGGCCATCATGGGGCGGGGAGTGGCGGAGCCGCTACTCATGACTTCCATGCTGCGTATGGCACCCAGTTGACGCTGTGATTCCTCAGCCAGGAGTTCTGCCTGTCGGCGGGCATCCGCTAATGCATTCTTAAGGGCTTCATCGTGGTAGATCTCGGGCGCCGAGATGGAGTGTCCCGCATCGTTTATTTCCCGGAATCCAAGTTCAGTGAGTTCGCTTACAAGTCTGGCGTACGCCTCCATGTTCGACACCGTCAGCTTCAGATCCCTGGCAACGCGGTACCCTATGAGCTCCCGCTCGGGCTGCCATTGCCACTGGGGTTGAATGCGGATGCTCATGGCCTCGACATCGTCGTCATCCAGCTCCAGGCGCTCGGAAAGTTCAAGTGCTGTACGGATTTCCGCGTTCACTTCCTGCTGCATCCGGGGTACATCATCCCCCTCGCGACTGGCCGTGGCATGCAGGTGAAAGCGGTCCGGGTGTGCGGTGACCTCACCGGTGCCGGGGAGGCTGAGCTTATCCCCCGGACGGGAGGCCTGATCCAACGGTGGGGTCTGGTTTTCACTGCAGCCCAGAAGTGTTGTTGCCGCTACCATCAGCAGAATCAAACGCAGCTGCTTTCCAGAAAACATGCAGTTATCCTTATGGGTCAGTTCCTTGGTCAAGTTTTCGCACAAAAGTCCGGGAATGGAAAGGTATTATTTCAATTCTGCCAGCAGCTCATTGACCGCCTGAGCAAAGGCCGCCCCGGCGTCTTCCTGTAGGAAATGTCCGCCTTTCAGTGTTTTGTGCTTGAGGCCTTTTGCCCCTGGTATTCGACTGCGCATAAAACGATCCCCTCCTCGGGTGATGGGGTCGCCGTTACTGAACGTGGTCAGGAAGGGTTTCTCCCATTGTCTGAGCTGCTCCCAGGCGCGTCGGTTGGCTTCGGAGGCCGGATTGTCCGGCGTGACCGGCACGAGCCGGGGGAAGGCCCGGGTCGCCGCCTTGTAGCGTCGGGACGGGAAGGGTGCATCGTAGGCCCGCATCTCATCTTTGGACAGGGTGCGGAAACAGCCCGAATTCACGATCCGGGCGATTGGGAACCAGGGGCTGTAGAGAGCAAACCCGCGCCAGATATGGAATGCTTTTGGAACCTGTTCATCGCCGGTTGGCAGCATGCCGTTGCCGACCACGATTGCCTTGAATCGCTCCGGATTCTCGGCGGCCAGCCGCAGACCCAGCAATGAACCCCAGTCCTGGCACACCAGGGTGATGTTGTCGAGTTCGAGGGCGTCGAGGAAGGCCAGCAGCCAGTCCATGTGTTTCTGGTAGGAGTAGTCGCTGACATTGGGCAGTTTGTCTGATTTCCCAAAGCCGATCAGGTCCGGCGCCACAACCCGATGGCCGGCGTTCACGCACACGGGAATCATATGACGGTAAAGATAGGACCAGGTGGGCTCGCCGTGCAGCATCAGAACGGGGTCCGCCAGTCTTGGGCCTTCATCCACCGTGTGCATCCGCAGCCCGTCGACTTCTACATAACTGGGCTGGAATGGATAGTCGGGCAGGTTCTCGAAACGCTCGAGCGGAGTGCGGAGGACGGTCATAAGCAGGCTCCCTGCATGCGGTTTGAATAACGATGCTTTTTTGTTCTGGTAGCCGATAGTGGAGCGGTTTTCGACAGGGTGCAAGTGTTCCCGATGGCGGGACTGTCGGGTAGATTCCGGGGGTCATCTGTTCGCTGCACCTGTGATAGACTCGGCGTCCCTGTTGTAATGCTGAGTTGGATGCAAACCATGACCAGTCAATCGCCTTATCCTCATCTGTTATCACCGCTGAATCTCGGTTTTACGGAACTGCGTAACCGGGTGCTTATGGGGTCCATGCACACCGGCCTGGAAGACCGCTTCTGGAACCTGCACAAGCTGGCCCGCTATTTTGCGGAACGGGCCGAAGGGGGTGTGGGTTTGATGGTCACGGGTGGCTTTTCACCCAATATGGTTGGGCAACTGGCGCCTCTGGCATCCACCATGAACAATGCCCTGACAGCACGCCTCCATCGGCATGTGACGGGCGAAGTCCATGACGCGGGCGGCAAAATCTGCCTGCAACTTCTTCATGCCGGGCGTTACAGCTACCACCCGTTCAGTGTTTCCGCGTCGGCCATCAAGGCACCGATTTCGCCGTTCAAGCCGCGTGCGCTGTCGACCCGCGGGGTGGAGCGTCAGATCCAGGACTTTGTGGATGCTGCTGTTTACGCCAGGAAAGCGGGCTACGATGGCGTTGAGGTGATGGGCTCGGAGGGCTACTTCATCAATCAGTTCCTCTGCGCCCGCACCAATAAGCGCAAGGATAAGTGGGGCGGTCCCTTTGAGCAGCGGATGCAGCTGCCGGTGGAGATTGTCAGTCGTATTCGTAAGGCGGTCGGGCCGGAGTTTATTCTGATCTATCGGTTGTCCATGGCGGATCTGGTGGAGGATGGTCAGAGCTGGGATGAGGTTCTGATGCTTGGCAAGGCGATTGAACAGGCCGGTGCCACCCTGATCAATACGGGCATCGGCTGGCATGAGGCGCGGGTGCCGACCATCGTGACGTCTGTGCCCCGTGGTGCGTTTACCGGGGTAACCGCCAAGTTCCGTAATGAAGTGAATATTCCGGTGGTGACCACCAACCGTATTAACGATCCGGACACGGCAGAGACGATTCTGGCCCGTGGCGATGCGGATATGGTGTCCATGGCGCGTCCGTTGCTGGCGGACCCGGAGTTTGTGCGCAAGGCGGAGGATAATCGCGCGGATGAGATCAACACCTGCATCGCCTGTAATCAGGCCTGTCTGGATCATGTGTTCCAGGCGAAGCGGGCGTCCTGTCTGGTGAATCCACGCGCCTGTCATGAGACGGAGCTGAACCCGACGGTGGTTTCCATTCAGCGTCGGGTGGCGGTGGTTGGAGCCGGTCCGGCTGGGTTGGCGGCGGCAACGACGGCGGCCCGGCGGGGCCATCGGGTGACGCTTTACGAGGCGGATGATCGCATCGGCGGTCAGTTTAATTACGCCAAGCGGATTCCGGGCAAGGAGGAGTTTGCGGAGACGCTGCGTTACTTCCAGCGCCAGATTGAGCTGCTGGGTATTGAATTGAAGCTGAATACCCGTGTGGATGCGGACTCTCTGGCGGATGCGGGGTATGACGATGTGGTGATTGCTACCGGGGTGCGTCCGCGCACGCCGGAGGTGGAGGGCATTGATCACCCCAAGGTGCTGGGTTATCTGGATGTGTTGAAACACAACAAATCGGTGGGCAAGTCTGTGGCCATTATGGGCGCGGGTGGCATTGGTTTCGATGTGGGGGAGTTCCTGACGCACGATTTCAGCCATTTGCCCGAGGGCGAGCAGATGCCGATTGATGAGTGGCAGAAGGAGTGGGGCGTGGACAGTAGCTGGGAGTCTCCCGGTGCGCTGACCGAGCCTCAGCCTGCGCCTTCACCGCGGGAGGTGTATCTGTTGCAGCGCAAGACGTCGAAGCCGGGCAAGGGCCTGGGCAAGACGACGGGCTGGGTGCATCGAGTGGCTTTGCGTAACAAGAATGTGCAGATGATTCCGGGCGTGAGCTACAAGAAGATTGATGATCAGGGACTGCATATTGAGATCCAGACGAAGGAGGGCACGGAGAGCCGCGTCCTTGAGGTGGACAATGTGGTGGTCTGCACAGGTCAGTTGCCGCTGCGAGAGCTTGCGGATGATCTGGAAAGTCGTGGCATCAAGGCACACCTGATTGGTGGCGCCGATGTGGCGGCGGAGCTGGATGCCAAGCGGGCTATCAAGCAGGGGACTGAGGTGGCTGCTGAGCTGTAGGTTTTGGTGTCGGGTGAGGCGCCGGGCGTAGCCCCTCACTTCAAATCTCTGTTGCCTCCCCGGAAACAAAAAAGGGGCCTTGCGGCCCCGAAAGTATCAACGTCCCTGTTGAGATCAGACCCTGGCGGGGTCTTCAGAAGGTCACTTCGATACCAGCCCATGCGGTGCGTGGTGCGCCGGGGCGTACCCCCGCCGGGCGGTGGTGGGCCTGGTAGCTGGTGTCGGCCAGGTTCTCGATGCTGGCCAGAAGCCTGACGTTGTCGAGCATCTGGTAGCGGGTGGAGACGTCCACCAGCCAGCGGTTGTCGATGGTCAGGTCGCTGAGCGCGGGATCCGCAAAGGCCTGGGTCGAGGAACGGTAGTTGGCGTTGACGTTGAATGCCCAGGGGCCTTGCTGGATGCCAGCGCCCAGATTGAGCTGGTGCCGGGGGATTTCCGGTATCCGGCCGCCTTTGCGGGCATTTTCCCACTGGTTGGGCGCGTCGCTGCCGATATCCTGCTTGAACTCGCTGTCTGTGAAGGTGTAGCCGATGCTCAATGGCATGCCTAACGCCAGGTCCATGGATTGCCCCAGGTCATGCAGCCAAAGTGCCTCCAGGCCGTAGATTTCTACTTCACCGGCGCTGGTGGTGTCACCGATATCCGCGTCGCCACAGCCACCACCGACGTTGGTGCATTCGATGTTGATGTTGCTGTAGTCGTTGAAGAAGCCGATGACTTCGGCCCGTGTGGCCATGCCCCGGTAGCGGAAGCCGGCTTCAAAGTTGTTGCTGCGTTCGGCCTTGGCTTCGGGGACGTTGCCGGGCGGTGAGAAGCCCCGGTGGAAGCCGGCGAGAACGCTCCAGTTGGGGTTGAAGCGGTAGACGGCGCCGACGCCGGGAATCCAGACGTCCGTTTCGTTTTTTCGTGGACGCCCGTCGGCCAGGGTGTCGGCGTTGCGTTCCGTGCCATCCCAGTCGCGGCGGGTTTCGGTAATGTCTTCGTAGCGGACTCCGGCCTGAAGGGTCCAGGGGCCGCGTTCCATGGTGTTCTTGATGTGCAGGGCCAGTGCCTCGGCTTCGGTCAGTCGGTTGGTGGTCTCGCCGGGCGCTTCTTCGGCGACCAGTGCCATGGTGCCGTCCTGCATGGCGAAGGTGTCCTGCCACTGGAGGCGGTCTTCTTCGTCCTCGTGGTAGCGGCCGCCGATTTCCAGTTCATGGTCCCAGCCCAGGGCATCGAACTCATGGTTGAGGCGCAGTTGGATACCCTCGACGGTGTATTCCCGGTTGTTGGCGCGGACGTTGCCCCGGGTGTCTTCGTCGATGGTGAAATTATCGGCGCCGAAGCGGGCGTCGTTGCCTAGTATCCAGCCCATGGCCCGGTCGTTGTCTTCGGGATTCTGGAGGATGGCGGTGATTCCGACGAAATCGCCGTTGGCGTTGTCCACTTCGTGCAGTTTATACCAGTTCCGCGACGTTTCGGTGCGGTAGATGTCCGTGGACAGGCTGGTGTTGGCGCTGAGTTCGATGTAGTGGCTCAGGTGGTAGAGCTCGTTGTTGGTGTTGATCTCATCGAACTGGGAACCGGCGTAGCGACGGTTGGGGTTGTCGCGGAAGTCTTCCCGGGTCAGGCCCAGATAGGTGTCCTTTACCCGGCGCCTGTCGTCGGCAATTTTCAGTTCCACTTCCTGGTAGAGGTCGGCGGCCGGGTCGCTGTTCCAGCGCA
>SLIH01000377.1 GCA_007135745.1 Halomonas sp.
ATGAACGAAATGACCCAGACCGTGGAAGAGGTCTCCCGCAATGCCCAGTCCGCCGCAGACAGTGCGGAAGAGGCCTCCGACGAGGCCGGCAGCGGTCGCCATGTGGTGCAACAGACCTCCACCTCCATCAAGCAGTTGCACGATGATGTCAGGGGTGCCAGTGAAGTCATGGATGCCCTGAAGGAAGGTACCGACCAGATCGGTACGGTGCTGGGCGTCATCCGTGATGTGGCCGATCAGACCAACCTGCTCGCGTTGAATGCCTCCATCGAAGCGGCTCGTGCCGGTGAGAGCGGACGCGGCTTTGCGGTCGTTGCCGACGAAGTGCGCAACCTGGCCAAACGCACCGAGGAATCCACGGCCGAGATTCAGGGTGTGATAGACAAGCTGCAATCCCGTGCCGATGAGGCCGTTACCGTCATGAAGAAAAGCAGTGAGCGGGCCGGGCACTGCCATGAGCAATCGGATCTGGCGGATGCTGCATTGGACAAGGTGGCCGACGCGGTCAGCAACATCAACGACATGATCCAGCAGATCGCCAGCGCCACGGAAGAGCAGACCACCGCCGCGCGGGAGATCAATGAAAACATACAGCGCATCAACGAGTTGAGCGACCAGTCCCTGTCCAGTGTCGGTCAGTCCTCCGAGGCCAGCCACGTGCTTTCCCGGCTGGCTGAGCAGTTGCGCAGTGAAGTGAAGCAGTTCACCGTATGACCGCGGGATGACCACCGAAGTAGAGAGAAAACGATGATAAAAAAAAGCTGTATCTTACCCGCCGCACTCCTTGCACTTGCCGTCAGCCCGGCCACCAATGCAAATGTCCAGGTGTATGGCCAAGCCCATATGGCCGCTCTCGCAGCAGATGATGGCGACGACTATAGCGCCTTGAATTTTACCAGCAATAACAGTCGTCTCGGTTTTCGCGCCGAACACGAGATCGACAGAAACCTGACGGCCTTCGCGCAGGTCGAAACTCAGATTGATTTTGGCACCACCAACACGAACTCAATGACTGGGCGCAACACTTTCCTTGGCCTGAAAGGCTATTGGGGGCAGCTCCGGGCCGGCCGTTTTGACTCCCCCAGCAAGCGTCTGCGCAATGCCGCCGACCTGTTCGGCAATCAGTTGGGGGATATGCGGAACCTGGCTCGCGGTAATTATCAGACAATACCTGGCGACGGAGATTCCCAGTTGCAGGGGTTTGATGAACGCATCCGGCATAGTGTGGCCTACCGGACGCCAACCCTGAATGGTTTCAGTGTCGAAGTTCTGTATTCAGCTGAACACCAGAACAACGGCGATGCCGATGACAGCAACCCCAATGACGCCTTCAGTGGTGCACTCACGTTCCAGATGGGCGGTCTTTACGCGGCACTGTCCCATGAGCGCTGGAACAACGAAGACCCGGATAGCGAACGCAACGTCACCCGTGCCGCTGGCTCTTACGACACTGACCGGGTCCGTGTGACCGCCTTTGTCCAGCGTGCCACAGACCCGGCGGACTGGGTCTACAGTGTTGGCAGCCGCTATGCGCTGACTGACAACATGGGACTGCGTGCCCAGTACACTATGATGGATGCGGACGACGGTGACTTCGATGGGCAACAGATTTCGCTTGGTGGCGACTACCAGTACTCGCCGGAGCTGCAGTTCTACGCCAACTACGCTCAGCTTTCCAACGATGAGCAGCTGACTCAGGCCCCCTGGCGCGAAGCCAGCACCCTGGGCCAGCGTGGCGCCGCCGACGAGACCGCGCATGCGTTCTCCTTGGGCGCCATCTACAGCTTCTAACTACGGAAAAGGGCTGCCATGCTGCGCAGAGTATTGGCCATCAAACGCAGGCGCACATCACTCGATGCATCAGCGGCCGAATCAATGGCCGCTGATGCATGCTGAAGATTACCCTGTTGTTGGCCCTGCTGAAGCGGGCTCAGTGCTCATGAGTGGCATGGGCATCAACGGGTTCCTCGAACGCAATAAACAGGGTGCAGGGTTCGTCTGACAGGCAGCTGGCTGTGTGGGGCAGTTTGGGTGGGCCGTAGGCATAGGTGCCGGTATTGAGTACCATTGGCTCCTGGCCGTCGAAATCCACCTCCATTCTTCCGGTCACCAGCACCATGCGCTCAGCGCTGGTATGCCAATGATGGGGCGCTGTGGTATGACCAGGCAATCGGAAGAATATATCCGCATTGGGTTGGCCCGGGTCCCCCTGCAACACCGCCAACTCACAGCCATCGGGCATGAACTCGGGGCAGGGTGCCCATTCAAGGTCCGGGGAATCCACGTCCCAGGTTAAGGCCATCTGTTCGGCAACAGCCAGATTTGGTAGCAGCCACATCAGTCCCAGCAGGATTGAGAGCAGGTGAGGGCGAGAATAGAGTAAGTTGTGCTTTAGGTTTCGCATGGTGCACCTCCTATGCATTGCTGTTTTGTCCGACTGCCTTCTGGACCATTCGACCTGGCGGAATCAGTGACTCATCAAGCCTCCGCCATCCTCGTTGCTCCGCCTATCGGACGGAGGTTTGGTGCTCAGGGCACCGAAACAGAAATCGAGAATTTCCGTCAGAGGATCGACATCACGCCAAATGCGCGAGCGAAGGGCTGCGCCCTCCCAGCAATTCAAGATTAGATTGGCAGCGTGGCGGGGATCCTGGGAAGGTTTGAGCTCGCCGCGATCGCGAGCCATTTTCAGGCATTTGGCAATTCTGGTGGTGATCTCGACAAAGCATGCTTCGATCTTCTGGCGGAAGATTTCGTCGATGCCAGAGAGTTCCTGGCCCAGTGATCCCAGCATGCAGCCCAGCGTTCCCTCTTCGACGTACTTTTCGCGCGACAGCTCAAAGAACCGACGCACCCGCTGCAGGGGCGGAAGGCTTTCATCGTTCAGGCACTGATCAAGCCCCTCATGAACCGTTTTCATGTACTCATCAATCACTGCCAGAGCGAAGTCCTGTTTGCTCTCGAAGTGATGATAGAAGGATCCCTTGGGAACATTGGCTTCCTTGAGGATGGCCTGGATCCCGAGATCGCTGTAGCCATGTTTCAGAAACATCCGCAGCCCTACCCGCAGCAGGTGAGCTCGTGTTGTTCCTTTGACGGGAGAGTCGGGCATGCTTGTCTCCGTATCTAGACCGACCAGTCTGTTTAAAGGGTAAATAACCTGCAGAAGGAAATCAATACCACGGGGATTCAGGGTATTCGCGGCCAATGGAGCGAACCCCTAACGTCTGCTCCAGACAGGCGCTCGGTCTGTCTCCCGGCATGCTTTGACGAGTACATGGTACGATCAGCGCGGGACATGAACGCCTCGGCTGTATCGCCAGGCGCGAATTCGGCGTTACCTGCTGAACAGGTTTGCCCGCACAGCGGTAATTTCTCACCGTGGGAGGATGCGTTCCTCAGGTAGTGTCCTTGCAATGGACTGCTCTTTAGGTGGTATCTCGTTCCGTAACCAGATGAATAATGTTCGCAGGACTGGAAACCCAGAACCCGCTGAATCCGTCTGGCAGATCCTCGATCTCATCCCGGCGTATGCATCCCTGCTTTTCAAGATAGTCAGAGGCGCCATCAACGTCGCTCGTACAGACTTCCAGCCAGATCTCGGCCTGGCTTAGGGAAGGAACCTTATCAATCCAGAGAACTTTTCCGTCGAAATCAAACCTCACGGACTCCGTGCTGCTCGGAGCTTGATTCCGGATCTGCTCAAGACCAAGGACATCCCGGTAAAACGCGACGGTGTCGCCGTACTCATGGGCAGGCACCTTCATTGCGATATTCCGCCCTGGTGTGAATTTAGGGTTCATTGCAAGAGGCCTCCCAGCGTTCCCAATGGCATTATCCCAAATGGCGCCTGCTCCGCAGGCCCTGACCCGGGGAGGCGTCCATATAGGTTATTTCGATGGTTATATAGCACCGAGGTTACGACTGTCTATGGGTTCTCTACGCCTGTCCATCCCGGCGGGCGCGATTGAGTATGCGGTGAACGGTCCACCCCACCGACACCACTGCTGCGCCCCAGGCCAATGTGCGCAGGGCCTGATACAGCGCGACGCCCTGGGCCGCCATCACAGTGGGCGCAAAAAGCTCAGCCGCCATGGCAGCGCTCAGCAATGAAAAGGTCAGAATCAGCGCCAGGTAGTAATGCTGACGCCGCTTCAGCCATAGCGCAGAAAAGGCGACCAGATGGATCAGAAAAATAAAAAGAAGCACGGATGTCAGCATGAACGACGTCGCTCCTGGTTGAATGAACTGTGACGAACAGTAATGTTACCCGGCCACGCGGTTGCGTCCTTCATTCTTGGCCTGATAAAGACGCTCATCCGCATGTCTGATAAGCGTTTCACGATCATCGGTGTCGGGATCGAATGCTGCTACGCCGATACTGATGGTCAGGCTCAGGCGCTGATTCTCGACGGTAAAGCCGGCTTGGGCGATGGCTGCACGCAGGCGTTCCGCGGCTTCAAGTGCCTCGGACAATGAGGTTTCCGGCAGGACCACGGCAAACTCCTCGCCGCCGTAGCGTGCCGCGATGTCTGAACTGCGGCTGGTGCTTTCGATGACGGCGGCCACTTTCTGGAGCACCGCATCGCCGACCTGGTGCCCCCATTTGTCATTGAACTGTTTGAAGTGGTCAATGTCGAGGAGGACCAGGGACAGATCGCGCTTTTTGCGCCGGGCAAGCTGCAGTTCTGTCTCCAGGATGTTGAGGAAGTAGGCCTGGTTGTAGAGATTGGTCAGACCGTCTGTGACTGCCTTGCGTGAAAGTTCCAGTCGTCCGGTGGCGGCCAGGCATATGATCTCCAGTGTTTCGAGTCTTTCCGAGGTGAAGGCTCCAGGGGTGACATTGTTCTCGAGATAGAGCAGACCCACCAGATTTTCCCGTTTTTCATCCAGCAACAGTGGAACACACATGACCGAACGCACTTTGCGCGTCATTACATCCTCATCCCTGTGGAGGTGGGGAAGCAGGCTCTGGGGTTTCTGAGCATCGTCGATGACGAGAATGGAGTGGGTGCGGTGCACAAAGTTCACCACGGATTGACACAGGTGGGTTGTGTCTTCCAGCGCCTTGCCCTGAAGGATTTCCGGATAGGCGCTACCGATAGTCCAGCTTGCTTCGACGCAGAGGCGATCATCCGAGCGGGGCAGCAGTAACTGGCCGGACTGGGCACCTGCGAATGTAATGGCGCCGCGTATCACGGCATCCATCATGTCGCTGTGGATCCGGGATTGGGCAATGGCCTTGAGCGCTCCCCGGAAAGCACCAAGGTCCATTTCCGGGCGATTCCACCCGGGCTGGGCTGTTATGCTCTCACGCGCCGCCGGCTCCGAGTCGGATTCCAGACGCCGGGCCAGGGCCGGGGCGCCCCATTGCCGGTAATGGGCAATGGCATCCCGGCGAAATGCGGTTGCTGTGTTGTCCAGTTGCAGAGACTGGCAGAAATCGGCTGCCAGTTCCTCGGCCAGGGCCTGATCATGCAGGAAACCATGCTCACTGGCGTGTTTAATGGCCTGTTCAAAGTGCCTGAGCGCAACCAGCGAGTGCCCCCGCATGCGATGCCATTCGGCTTCCACCAGTTCATGCTTGTGACGAAAGTTCACCGGAGCCGCCCGGGCCCAGTTAGCCAGCAACTTCCTGTGTTGGCGTATCTTCCTCCTTCCGCCGGGGACCTTTCTGCCCTGGCGTAGTCCTGAAATGCGGGTCAGAGCGGCGAAAAAGTGATGATCCGCGGAGACCAGCATGGCGCGCGTCGCTTCCCCCAGCGCATCAACTTCGGGGAGCAATGCCAATGCCTCCTCCAGTTGCCCGAATCGATAGCACATGGTCAGCTGAGCAGTGCGCAGACAGCTCAGGCCCGTGCGGTCGTGCTCACACGACAGGGCCAGAGGCTCTTCCTCCATATATTGTCCATCAAGGCGCCACGGCTGTTCGGGGTCATGTATCAGGTTGCTGACTATCTGCGCATGAACGCACAGGAATGTATAGGCCGTGCTGGCGCTGAGACGTGCAATATCCGGCTCGTAACGCCGGAAAAGCGCCTCGACTTCATCAAGCGTCCCGCCAACAAAGAGGCTGTTGATGCCGGCGAGCACGCCCGCATAAGCCGCGTATTCATGGTCGCCGGTTTCAAGCCCCTCCTCATAGGCATCCTCGAAGACCTGTATGCCTTCACCCGCATAGCGCTTCCAGTGCCAGACAAAGGTGTGGACGAGCACAGTGGTTCGGCACTGCAACCCGCGGGCGCGTGGATCACGTGCAAGCTCCAGCGCCAGCTCGCCCAGTTCAAAGCCGCGATCGTAATCATGCAATACGCCGCACAGCACAATGCCATAGGGGGCGAAGGCCGATGTGTATTCCGGGGCATGGCCGTGCTTCGCGGCCATGCGCACCATCTTGAGAATCAGCAGGGGATGCAGTTTGGGGTTGGAGAAGTAGGCGCTCGACGCTGCTCGGTATACAACCTCGACGGTTGCCAGGTGTTGGGGATCGCTCATTTCCGGCATGTTGCGCAGGCTTTCGACGCTTCGTCCGCGCAACAGAAACTGGGTGTGGGCCAGGGACAACAGGATGTGGCCCGTGGTCGGTCGGCGAGGGAAATGCACGCCCAGCTGTTTCAGGAAAGACAGTCCTGTTTCCACGGCTTTGTCGGGTCGGTTGCGCACGTTGTTGGCTTCAATGCGTACCGTGTAGACCACTTTCTTGTCGAGGATGGTCTGTGCGTGTTTCAGGATGACATTGCCGAGGCGCTCCATTTCCTCATAGCGATGGCTGAGAAAGGCGGTGTGCATGGCGCCCTGGTAGAGCTTCAGCGTCAGTGCGTAGTCTTCGGTCCAGGCGTTGGAGGGGAGCAGCGCGATACCCTCCGAATAGAACCGGAAACTGGCATTGTGCGCCGCCGAGTCATGGGCCTTGACGCCTGCGCGGCAGTTGAGGCGCGCCATTTCCCGGCGGGTGGCCTGATCGAGGGCGGGGCCACGGCCGAGGTTGAGATGATGTACGATCTCAAAAAGCCGGGTCTCCTGTTCTTCAAGGGTGCTTTCCCGAAGCAGCATTTGCCCCAGTTGCCAATGGCGTTGGCGCCGCGCCGAGTCATCCAGCATGCTGTAGGCTGCCTGCTGGATGCGGTCGTGGGCGAAGCGGCCACTGAGAAAACTGTTCTCCTGCTCACGGGATTCCGAGCCAACGGCATTGGCCGATGGGGCGCGGCTGACGGAGATCAGGCCTGCCTGCAACGGTGCTTCAAGGTCCTGCATCAGTTGAGTGAGAGGACTCTGTTCAAGCCATGTCAGCCAGGTGATATGGAACCGGTTGCCCATGCAGGCCGCGCTCTGAAGCAGCTGCTGGGTTCGCGGGCCGAATCCTCGGATCTGACCCGCCATCCACTCCACCTGATTCTCCGTTGCCGGCAATTCGTCGAGGCTGGCGGCGGGGAGGTGCCAGCAGTTGCTTCCGCGTACCGGAACAATCAGCCCCTGACGATGCAACGCCTCCAGCGACTGGTGGATAAAAAAGGGCACCCCGCCGGTCTTGTGCCGGATTCCCCGGGCCAGCTCCTGAACCATTGTTATCGGCTGTCTGAGGCTGTCGGCGAGGATCCGGGCAACGGCTTCTTCGTCCAGTGGCTCAAGAACAATATGGCGGTATCGACTCGAGTTTTCCTCAAGGCTGGTGAGCACTCGCAGCAGGGGATGGCTGGCGGTGATCTCGTTATCCCGGTAGGCGCCGATCAGGTAGAAATGGTGATCCTGAAGCTCGCGGCTGAACAATTCCAGAAGATCCAGCGAGGCACGGTCCGCCCACTGCAGGTCGTCCAGGTAGAGCACCAGGGGACGCTCCTTTGAACAGAACAGGGCCGTCATCCGGGTCACGATACGGTTAAAGACCCGGCTTTTTTCGTCCGGGGCGAGATTGGGGATCTGCCGTGGTGTATTGAGGATTGCCTCGAGTTCCGGAATCAGCGAGGTCAACAATCCGGCGTTGTCGCCAAGGGCCCGCTCCAGGGCGTCACGCCACTTCACCAGTTCCTCCTCCGGCTCCGAAAGCAGGTCGCGGAAGAGCTGTTGAAAGGCCTCCATCAGTGCCGTGTAGGGGCGTGCTCTCTGCAGCTGATCAAATTTTCCGCTGATAAAGTATCCGTGGCGCGCTGTAATGGGTTCATAGAGAGCCTGGATCAGGGCGGTCTTGCCGATACCGGAGGGGCCGGCCACCATGGTTACGGCTTCGTGACCCGCAGCAGCCTCGTCAAAGCCGGCCATAAGGCTTTTTCGCGGCGCTTCACGGCTGTAGAGGGTGCGTGGAACATGGAAGTTGGCCGGATAATCATGCTCCCCGGGAGTAAAGGGTTCGGGGTGGCCTTCGCGGGCCAGTGACTGCGCGATCCGTTCCAGATCATGCAGCAACCCCTCCAGGCTCTGGTAGCGCTCTTCGGGCGCTTTCTCCAGAAGCTTCAGGATGACGTTTCCGAGTACGGATGGTATTCCGGAGGCCCGTACGCTCGGTGGCTCTGGAACAACCGCAATCTGGGCATGAATCAACTCCATGGGAGCGTCCAGAACAAACGGCGGCGTCCCGGTAAACAGGTGGTAAAGTGTTGCACCAAGTGCGTAATAATCCGAACGGATATCCATGCTGCGGTTCATGCGCCCGGTCTGCTCCGGTGCGCAATAGGCGGGGTTGCCGTCCACGATACCGAAGTTGGTCAGTCCCGCCTGTTCCTGGGTGAGCCGGGTGGCGAGCGAAAAATCCAACAGATAGAGCGCGCGCGAGGCTGCGTTGAAATAGATGTTGCGCGGATTAAGGTCCTTGTGAATAAAGCCTTCCTGATGGATTTCCTGCAGAACGCCGACCAGGCGGATGGCAAGATTCAGACGCTGGTTCAGGGGCCAGTCCGAGCGGTTGGCCCAGCGCTCGATGGAGTCACCACCGGGGTCGTGAAAGACCGAACACACATGCTTGCTGTCGGCATAGAGTTCGATCGGTTCCAGGCGGTAGGGGGCAGGGGAGGATTCCCCAAGGTTGTAGTCATGGCGGAAAAGCGAAACCGAGTCATTGGCCCGGTCGAGATTCGCCACCTTGAGCAGAAAC